>JAIYCK010000014.1 GCA_027488055.1 Flavobacteriales bacterium
ACGTTTGACGGTTTCGAAGACACCTATGTTGTCACTTTACCCCCGATCGACATATCGCGCATGAGCAAGGACGAAGTGCCCATTTTCATGGCCAAAGTAGTAGACATCGATGGCGAAAACAATGGCGGAACATACCCCACCCGCTTCTTCCGATTGGACTACCGTGATGCCGTCAATCTCAGTCAAAATGGATGTCACGAAAAACCGCAACGGGGCTCGTATTATTTTTCGATCAGCACGGTCGGTGGCAATCGATTTCTTCCTACCACCTTTTACCTCGATCAAGCCGCCATGCCCAACGGCAAGTTCGATCCGCTTACCCACATGTACCGTGCATCCTACGACACTCTGCGCAATGTAAGCGGAGAGGATAGTCTCTATGCCCTCCAAACATTGGTCATTCGCAGTTGGTATTCGCTCATGAAGATCAAAGAAATCGAACCGTCAAAACCGTTGTATGTGGGCAGTGAAGGGATCAAAAAAGTGATCTCCTTTGGCGATTATTTGGACCGCAATCCCGAGGGTAAAAAAGACTTTCGCATTTGGGTGCAACGCATCAAAAACGAAGTCGACCAATTTGAGGACTATTACGACGTGTATTGCTACGATGAAAATAGTGATGCCTATGCCCGCATTCCGCAATTGAGCGATTACCCCAATGTGGAATACAATGCACCAGGCGATCCCATTCGCCGCACGTCTACAGGAATTGAAAATGGGCGCATCTTTCAACGCTATTACGTATTAAGCAATATGGACTGGGTTTTGGTCAACGAGGTGTTTCAAATTCCTACCCCACCTGTCGATCCCACAGTGCCTATTTCCAACTGTGTCAATTGGGTGGACGCTCGATCCCATCTCGCAAAAGTCTATTTTCACACCAATGCCGATGGGGGCGCCGATGTGCACCATCGCTTCAAGTACATCAATGTTTGCCGATCCAGCTATAAACCGCTCCCTGTCCGCTCCTCGCATGACCCGTATTTCAAGGCGTCCAAATCTGTGGCGTCTGGAGATACAGGATGGGTGGAATTCAACGCGCGCATTGCCGCTCATACCACTGGCTTACAAGCCACCACGCACATGGCGTATGTGCCCACTTCCGACAATCCGCATGTAGCCGTTGATATCGAGTTTTTTGTGGCACATACCGAATGGGTGCGCGCTTGGCATAGTAACGGCACACCGGCTTTTGTTCTTGTGGAGCGCGGCGACGGATTGGCCAATGCATTGGTTGTGGACGAAGAAGGCTATCCGCTTGAATCGGGTACATACTATTCCCGAGATCAAAAAAAAATAGGCAATTGGACGCAGTACAATCGTGGCGGTGTCAAGTCATATGTCAAATACGGCAGTGTTGTGCATGTCAACATACATTGGCCTACGGAAATCAAAGATGAAGTGCTGGTATCTGTGTATCGGCGCGGCAAATGGACATCGCAAACTGCATCTATGGTGAATGGTGACCGCAAATTTTTTCTCTATGAAAGAATCGATAGCGTCAAGGTGCAATCGGGATTGGGCGTCTATCGACAAGCGATTGATTATGATCAATTGAGCCATGAAAACTGGATCAACGTCCAACTCTTGTATCCCGATCAAATCGCTTTACCATTGGGCGGCACCACTGTTGGTATCAATTTAACCGAATATACATTCGGTATTGAATGGGATCGAATTTACTTGCACCACCATGCGGAATTACAAAAACAAGACAACGCTCAATTGCTCCAAGAACTCTTGCGCAGGCACCCGAAGGTGCAGGCTTACATGAGTCCGTGTAACTATTGCTCCATGATTTCCCTGGCACATCTTTCACCCATGCAACGCGGCCAAGTCTTAGATGAATTAGTTCGTGATTCACTCCTACTCAGTTTGAATCAAGCTTTCGTCATCAACCGAGGAGCAGAAACCTTCTTTAGTGGCCACGGCAGTATGCGCGTCAATTACAACTTGTCGTATGCCAAGGTACAGGCCAAAATA
Organism: Flavobacteriales bacterium; assembly: GCA_027488055.1. Lineage (GTDB taxonomy): Bacteria > Bacteroidota > Bacteroidia > Flavobacteriales_D > Sanyastnellaceae > CANHSF01. The sequence goes on from JAIYCK010000014.1 coordinate 1,984, forward strand.
GAATCGTATGGTTTCGTGTACCACGGTCAAATAAACGGCGCCGCTGGCGTGTATGAAATGAGTTGGCCGCACAAAATTCGTGGAATGGCCTATATCCTTGCAATGCAGGCGGCCTCAAAAGACCCAGACATTTCGCACATTTCTTCCTCCTTGTACTATGAGGTGACCACTGACGAAGGCATGAAAGACAGCATGCGCGACTAAAACCGAATGAACGTTCGATTCATTCAAATCCACTCTTGAGTTCATTCCAACATTCCATTTCATCGGCGAGTCTGAATGAGAGACCTTTTAAAAGACAAAACCCCCTCAATTGAGGGGGCTTGCTCCGTAGGGATATGAAACCAAAAAATCTAAACTAATGCAGGCTCTCTTTCCTGCACGTTTTTGAGGTTGCGGCCATAGACCGGACCCATATATTCTTCGTTGTAAGCCAACGCAAGATTCAATACGTAGAATGCATTGAAAAAACAAACCAGTACATAATCGATCACAGAATACTTCCCAAAACTTTGGGCAATCTCTATAAACAATCGGAAAAGGAAATACACATTGTAGATAGGCACCAGCAAGAAGCCAATATGGCTCACTGGTCGGCCAACCATGCGCAACACCTCAATGATATTGTAGACGGGAATAAAGGCAGCATACCAGCGGCGTCCTGCTTTATCAAACAATTTGGCTCCGCCAATCGCACCAACAACTACAATGAAGAAACCTAGCAATAAGTATCCAGGGTAATCTTTGAAAAGGGTTGGAATCATGTCCAGTTTCATAGCAGTAAGATTTTAAAGTGATAAAAAACTATCAGTCGATATCTATAGGACGAATTTGAAAATCAAGGGTTGCCCCCTTTTTTTGACATTTTCGTAACCTTTTTTTACTGCAATCGTAACTCCGAGGTCAATTACTCAGGTTTGACAAGTGTTCGCGAGTAAATGGTGTTGCTTTTATTCAGCGTTCGATCTACAATATAAATCTCAAAGCGACAGGTGTCCCGACCTGTATTGACCACCCAATTGCCAATTTGGACCTCCACAAAGCCTTTTTGTGTTTTGTTCTGACCAGTTGGCTCTGCATATGGCACACGGTAATAAAATGGCACATAATTCTCGTCCACGCAAGGATCCAAATCGTATAGCTCCCATACGCCCTGATTGAGCTCATAGTATTTCATGAAAACATTGTAATACTTACTACAATCGTAATTTTCTCCGTCGAATTCGCCGTCACTCAATCCAAAATCACCATTGCCATCTGTAAAGTCAAGTGCGATGTATGCCGAATCGCCCAAATAACGCTCTTCGCGCAAGCTTATCACTGGCGTATCGGGAAATGATTCCCGCTTGAGACATGACGTCCAAATAAGACCGAGTAGGAGAAAATAGAAAATTAGATTGTTCATACCGTATATAGAGCTTTTCTTTGCGCTGATCAATGAACATTGCAACGCTAAATATACAACAAATAGTCGAGCGATCGAAGCAGACATTCGATGAAACCGCACTCGAAGTCTTTCGATATCAAGCTGCGGGCAATCCCATTTACCGCGATTACATCCGTGCCTTGGGCGTGGATGTGGAGGATGTTCACCAATTGATCGACATTCCCTTTTTACCCATCTCCTTTTTCAAAACGCATGCGGTGCAATCAGGCACCTGGGAGCCCGAAGTCGTTTTCACGAGCAGTGGGACAACAGGCGCGACCACGAGCAAACATGCCGTGCCGTCGGTAACGAGTTATCTCAGCCATTGTGAGGCCATTTTTGAAACAGCCTATGGGCCGCTGCAGACATACTGCATCCTAGCCCTATTGCCGAGTTATCTCGAACGATCTGGATCTGGCCTGGTCAACATGGTAGAAGGGTTTATGGCTCGCTCAAGACATCCCCAGCAAGGATATTTCCTCTACAATTATGAAGATTTGGCCCAGCGCCTCGCGCACTTGGAGGCAGAGGGTCAAAAAACCCTGCTGATCGGCGTCACCTTTGGATTGCTGGATTTTGCGGCATCACGCCCCATGCCCTTGCACCATACCATTGTGATGGAAACCGGAGGCATGAAAGGTCGGCAAAAGGAGCTCACACGGGCTGAAGTGCATGCCCAATTGGCTGATGCCTTCGGTTTACTGCAGATTCACAGCGAATATGGCATGACCGAACTCAGCAGCCAAGGCTATTCACAGGGCAATGGAATCTATGCTCCCGGCGCTGGTATGCGGGTGTTTGTGCGCGAACCCACCGATCCATTGAGCTGCGCCCTAGAGGGCTCCGGAGGGCTCAATATCATCGACTTGGCCAATCTCCACACCTGCTCCTTCATTGCCACCGAAGATTTGGGCAAAGTCTATGCTGACGGGCGTTTCGAGGTCCTCGGGCGTTTTGACCAAAGCGATGCCCGCGGCTGTAACTTGATGGTTGTTTAAATCTGTTAGCAAATAAGGTAATACCCTGTCTTTGGAAGCAACCATGCGCAATAGGTTGCGTCTTACATTTGTCGAATGAGAATTCGATTGGTATTTACGGAGTGGATCCGGTAGTCCACAACCCTGCGATATCAAGAAATTTCATGATTTCCTAAACAAATAACCAAGGCTTCCTCACGGAGGCCTTCGTTATTTTAAGACCAATGCGCAGAGAGGCAAGGCTGCCACTGAAATAAAGATGGTCTTCATTCGTGCTAATAGGGTGTCTGAATACGGGTGCTATCAAAAATAAACCTACCCAATAAAGCGAAGGGCCAAAGAATGTGGTTCTAAGCTAGCGAAAGATCTGGAATTCACTTGCATTTTCTTCAGCTGCAAAAATGAAAGGCATATGCAGCAAATAGATATGGACAATTAGGCATTAACCAACAACTTGGACCAAGAAATAATCCTTCTTTCCTTTTTGCAAGAACAAAAGATTACCCGGTAACACATCCTCCCGATTGATCATTCGGTCTGCACCTACTTTTTCCTTATTGACACTGATGCTATTTTCGTCCAAGGCGCGTTTGGCCTTGCCATTGCTATCGAAAAATCCTGTTTTAA
>JAIYCK010000099.1 GCA_027488055.1 Flavobacteriales bacterium
AATACATCTTGTGTTTTTTCCTTTCCACTGAAAAACTGCACATCGTCGATGATCAACACATCCATCATTTGATAGAAGTGCGAGAAGTCGTTGGTGGTATTGTTGCGCACTGCATCAATAAATTGGTGCGTGAATTTTTCAGAACTCACATACAACACCGTTTTCTCAGGGTTGCGATTTTTGATTTCGATACCAATGGCGTGAGCCAAATGGGTCTTACCTAAACCAACACCGCCATAGATCAACAATGGATTAAATGCGGTGCCACCTGGTTTGTTGGCTACAGCAAATCCAGCGCTGCGAGCAAGGCGATTGCAGTCACCTTCAATAAACGAGTCGAATGAATAGTTGGGATTCAAATTGGAGTCCACATTCATCTTTCTCAATCCGGGAATGATAAATGGATTTTTGATCGGCGATTCATTCAAGTCCAACGGCATGGCGACAGGGCTATTTTTAATGGCCTTGCGATTGGTTGTTGGTACTTTGATGGTATAAGGGTTTTCATTGTCATGGTTGTTCTCCATGATAATGCTGTATTCCAATCTTCCTTCTGTTCCTAGTTCTTTGCGAATGATTTTCTTTAGCAAAGTCACATAGTGCTCTTCCATCCATTCGTAAAAGAATTGTGAAGGCACTTGAATCGTTAAAACATTATCTAAAAGCTTAACGGGTTTAATCGGCTCGAACCAAGTTTTATATCCTTGAGGGCTAACATTGTCTTTGATGATGTCTAGACAATTTTTCCATACCTGGTTGTGGTCTTTCTTCATGTAGTATTAAGTAGTTAACTAGTGGTTTTATATAGTATGTTGCCGTGTTCTCTTATAAGTTCAGTTAAAGACCGTTTCAACAGAGAGCAAATGAAAACATAAAAAAGTGAAAAAAAAAAGCATTTGCCTATTGACTTAGAAATAATTTTGACTTGTCAATTATTTAATGAACAGGCTTGTTTTGTTCGAGTTTTTAGCAGTCGAAAAACAATTACTTTAATTCGATTTGGCTAATTCACTATAAAAGAACGTTCTGTGTTTAGGTCACTTTATTTTTCATTGCTAAGATAGGCATTTTTCAGAGTGAAGAAACAAGGAAGTGTTCATTATCCATTCAATCACTTGGTGGATCTTCATGCGTTGATAAGAAATTTGTACCATGGCTGTAAATCGATTAAACATACGTGTGCGATATGCGGAAACAGATCGCATGGGTTACGTCTATTATGGAAACTATGCGACCTATTTCGAGGTGGCTAGAGTAGAGGCTTTGCGCGCTTTGGGAATCACGTATAAATCATTGGAAGATACTGGGATTTTACTTCCTGTAAGAGCGTTTTCGATTGAGTACAAAAGACCCGCTCACTATGATGATGAATTAGAAATTCAAACTACAATTGCGTTGATTTCTCCCACCACATTGGAGTTCAACTACACCACTTTGCGTGATCAAGTAGTACTCAATACCGCGCGGACTACTTTGGTTTTTGTAAATGCCCTTACCCAACGGCCCATGCGATGTCCAGATGAGTTGTTGCCTTTCTTTCAATAAGATGCTTCATTCATAAATCAATGATCCGCTTCCATTGGGATCTGCATCAATCGCACTCGCGGGTCCGTGGTAGTAGATGTTGCCGTCATTGTTGATTGCGGCATACAGATAATCGCGGAACTGAACACGCAAATCGTTGATCGAATTGTTGTTCGAATACACTGCCCTGCAATTCAATTTGGATGCATCAAAAACGCCAAGCCCTTGCTGAAAAAAGTAAGCTACATCGGCATTGCCGGAGAGGTATACATCGCTGTATCCAGTGGTATTGGAGAGACGAATGGAATCCAATTCCAGGTTCAATCGAATGGTTCCCAAGGAGCGCTTGTTGTCTATAAAGACATAGCCCGTGTGCAGAGTGTTCCCACTCGAAATATCACCTGTGCCTCGATTTAGAATATGACTAAAATTCTTGCCGTAGAGGCTCACCGTATAAACGTGTTTGAAGCTGCGCACAAAATTACACGTGTTGTCATTTTCGATGTATAACACGTGGTCACGTAATTCAGTTTTAATCTCGGGCAGCAGATTGTTTGGACCCTCCACTTTTATTTTCTCCTCTTCGCTGTCAATGAGTATCAGTTGGATATTATCGCTTACCTCAATGCGATCATATGCAGGCATGGATCGCCACTCAACCGCGATATCGCCTGCTTGTTGCAAACAGTCAGGCGCATTGGGCTTGTTGCAGGCGATTTGTATCCCACAACATATCACACATGCCATCCATATCCTTCGCTTCATATTTTTTCTCGTTGGTTCAACAATCCGTTTCGATAGAATGTATATCCGACACCAATTTCACCATGATCAGCTTTGGCAAAGTGTGTTTTCAATGCGAGATGAAAAAAGATAGGACCTGAACTGTAGGTGCGTAATCCCACTCTGTGGTAAAGCAAACCATTGTACCCATATGGATCAATCACATAGATGCCCTGCTGCATGGATAAACCAATTTTACCAAAGCGCAATTGATAGCCGAATGTCAAACCACACATGGCACGTGTTTTTTGTTTGGTCAATAATCCCTCATTTTCCGCTTCGATGATAGGGTTGGATGTATTTACCATGAAGTCTAACTGCGATACAAAACTTGACTTTCGGTTGACTTGGTAAATCCATTGATTTTGCAAACTGAATACACTGTACTTCCTAGAATTGGGAGGTTGTATTTCTTTCAATCCTGCGCTGCCAATAAGTGCGCCTTGCCATTTCGGTAATGTGTCACGCTTGGATGCCACAAATTCGGTGCTCTTCTTTCCAAAACGACATTCAATTTGCAAGCCGACTTGATTCGTGCCAGCATTGGGCATGGTGAATGCACCGTTCGATAAATGAGTTACTCGCAGTCCAATGCAGGTTTCAAAAGTTGACTTACGCAACAATACGTATTGGTAACCCAAGATCAAAGCCATATTAAAATGTGAGCCCAATACGAACCCTTGACGATTCGATTCAATATCCCATTTTTTTTTTTTTTTTCCAGGTCACAATCCCAACAACATCTGTTGCCGATTGATGGCTCGATCCAATGGCAACCGAATTTGATAAGTGAGCGCATGCTGGTATCCTAGTTGCCTGAGATTGCCTGTATGAATGAATATATAATCCAGTCGATGACTTGGATAATAATAATCTGCCTGCCAATTGGCTTTTCCATTGGTTTGCCAATCAGCATGGGCGCTGAAACCGAAGCTATGGCCGGTGATCAATCGAACCATTTCGGGATTGTGCGGAGCGATAAACCCAAAATGAGCTGCCATTCCATAGGTTGGTGCTTGGCAAAAAAGCTCGATGCAGCGGAAACCTAGGTATATGCTCAATATCGTTTTCAGGCGCATGCGCAAATGTACTTCTGATCTTCACAATTTGTAAATGTGGAATGGTCAATCTGTTTGTATTTTTGATCAAACATCCTTTACCCATGAAATATCTATTTTTAATCGCGATGATTGCTTCAACATCGTTGAAACTGATTGCGCAAAACATTACACCTGCCGATGTCCAATTGACATCTTTTTATGCGGGACTTTCGGCACCTGTGGGATTGTATCATTGCGGAGATGACCGGCTTTTTATATTGGAGAAAGATGCGGGCGACATTGAAATAATCAACACCAGTGGCCAATATATTGGAACCTTTTTGGATGTCACAGGATTGATCAGCACAGGCGGCGAGCGTGGCCTTTTGGGACTGGCCTTTCATCCGAATTATCTCGAGAATGGATATTTCTATTTGAATTATACAAATACAAGTGGCAATACAGTTATCGCAAGGTATCAGGTTAGTGCCAATCCAAATCAAGCGAATCCCCTTTCTGCAACCGTTCTGATGACCATTCCACAACCATACAGCAATCACAATGGTGGACACTTGGCTTTTGGACCAGATGGGTATTTGTACATCGGAATGGGTGATGGTGGAAGCGGTGGCGATCCACAAAATTATGCGCAGAATCCGCAAAGCTTATTAGGTAAAATGCTTCGCATCGATGTCAATGCGGGGGAACTCTATGCCATTCCAGACACCAATCCGTTTGTTGGCCAAAACGACACCTTGCCTGAAATTTGGGCGATAGGATTGCGCAATCCTTGGAAGTTTAGTTTTGATCGTCTCACAGGCGACTTATTCATTGCGGATGTAGGGCAAAATGTGCTGGAAGAGATCAACTTTCAAGAAGCTTCTTCAGCAGGTGGAGAAAATTATGGATGGCGCTGTTATGAAGGAAACTCAGCATACAATACTGCAGGTTGCTTGAATGCAAATATGTATGTGGATCCCATCGCCAACTTTTCACACGGTGCTCCATACAATTTCTGCAGCATTACAGGCGGTGTAGTCTATCGAGGCAACAATTTCCCAGCCTTGCAAGGCACCTATTTCTTTTCGGATTATTGCGATGGGGATGTGTACGCCCTTATTTCCAATGGCAATGTATGGACTGCAGAAGAATGGTTCGCTTCGTCTGCGGGGATTGTAGCTTTTGGTGAAGATTTGGATGGCGAAGTGTATGTGGTCAATAACAATGGAACCATTTATCGCTTGGAGGACACATGTCCATTGAATCCTAACATTCAATCGTCTGGTAGTAATTTGGTAGCCACTTCAGGTACGTCGTATTGGTGGTATTTGAACGGCACATTGATTGCCAATGCCAATGCAGCATCATATACTCCATCAGCATCAGGCAGCTATTATGCGCGTGTAAGCAATGGTACTTGTGTAAGACAAACGAACAGTGTAGATTGGTTAGTCCTTTCTGGGATTTCTGGCTGCACATATCCTATTGCAACCAATTACAATCCTTCTGCGCAAGTAGACGATGGTTCGTGTTTCTTCAACCTCAATTGCGAATGCCCTGCAGATTTTGATCAGAATGGAGTAGTAGCAGTTGCGGATCTATTGTTGTTTTTAGAGGAATATGGCGACAATTGCAATGATTAAGTTGTGATCAATCGATCTACAATTTGACGCATACGTTGGATGCTGATCTCCGCGGTGAATTCTTGTTCATATCGCTTGGCTCCTTCCTCTATCATTTTTTCGCGCATCATTACGTCACCTTGCATTTGAAGGATGCAGTAGGCTAGCGCTTTTGCATCGCCAGGGGCGTAGAGCAAACCGCATTTTCCATGATCCAGCACTTCCGGCGTGCCTCCTGAGTTGGTCGCAATGATCGGTATTTTGTGCGACATCGCTTCAATCGTTACTGTGCCAAAGGTTTCACTTTTACTGCACATCAAAAAACAGTCAATGCTCGCAAAAAAGGGCAGAATATTCGTCTGATGACCAATGAAATGAACGTACGCCTCGAGTTGATGGTCTGCAATGGATGCCTTCAATTGGTGGAAATAGGTGTCACCTTCGTGAAGGGTGTTGTCACCGGCAAAGAGCAAGTGCATTTTATGGCCGGACTGATGCATCAAACTCAATGCATCCAATGCTTCTTGTTGACCTTTCAATGGATCTATGCGCCCAATGAGGCCCAACACAAATGCACTTTGATCTATTTGCAGCTGGGCTCGAAGTGATGGTGGTGCTTCATTGTTCGCAAGCGTAGGCACTCCCAATGGAACGACATGAATTTTTCGAGCATCCAAATTGGTCATAGTGCGCACTTGATTCGCTAAAAATGGCAGTGTACTGACCCAGGCGTCGATGCAACGAAAGCGAAACGTATGAAAAAAGTCCTTTTTGCGCACTCCAAACTGCATGGCTTGCTGATACAAAAACGGGATATCAAGATTGAAAAAACGCTTTGCAAGGGCCAATGTGTCCATGTCGCGGGTATCTCTGAACCACACGATCGAAACTCGTTTTGCACGCATGGATTTTGAAATCCGATATGCGTTTTTGAAGTCGAAGTACTTTTTATTTCGTGGGATAAGTTCAATTTGGAGCCCTGATTGGAGCGCGTGCTGATGAATAATGCTGTTGGCCACACAATACATCAATACTTGATAGCCCTGGGATTGCATCCAAGTCGCATACCGCACAGTATTCATTTCCAATCCGCCCCAAGCAATGGAGGAACAATAAAATGCGATGAGCGTGGGCTCGTTGTGTGCTTTATTCTTCATCGTCATCCCACATCATCAATGCTTCATGGATCTCGCCCAATGTTTTTTGATCTCCCTTTTGTCGGGCCAAAGCCTTGCCGATTTTGTAGATCGATATCGCGCTGTCGATGTCATCGGTCGCCTCTAATAATTTACCCAATTGGTAATAGGTAGGCAAATAATCGGGACTGTCAAGTGTCAGTTGATGCAATTGTTCTTTGGCGCTATCAGGATCGTTGAGCGCAACGTATTCCAATGCAATGGCATATTTCAAAAAGGGATCATGGGGATCACTTTCTTGCATCTTTCGGATTAGATCAAGTCTGTTTTCACTGCTGCTCATGTGCTGCTTTGTTTTTTTCTGATATATGTCGGGCGGCAAGCATACTTGTTGTCCATGCTGCTTGAAAATTAAATCCACCCGTGACGGCGTCGATATTGAGTACTTCACCGGCAAAAAACAAATGAGGATTTAGTTTGCTCTCCATACTCTTGAAATCAACTTCTTTCAAATCCACACCACCAGCTGTGACGAATTCATCTTTGAACGTGCTTTTGCCTTGTACTTTGAAATAACAACGTTGCACTGCATCAGCGATATGCTCAAGTTGCTTGTTGCTTATATCGCCCCATTTTTGATCGGCCAAGCCTCCTTGAAGTTGGAGCAATCCGATCCATAAACGATTGGGGATACGCGCCGGACTGAAGGTGCGTACCAAAGCCTTGGAGTGTTCCAATCTTATTTCTTTGAGCATTTCAATAAAACTATCGGCGGCATAACGCGTGTCCCAATTCACGCGCACTATGAAATCGTATTTATTGGTATGCAATTCGCGCGCTGCCCATGCGCTCAATTTCAAAATTCCAGGGCCGCTCAATCCCCAATGGGTAATCAAAACGGGACCTTCAGCAATGAACTTCGTGCCTTCGATGCGCACAGAGCAGTGTGCCGCTGATATGCCCATCAAATCCTGTATGCGCTCATCGCGCACATTGAAAGTAAAGAGTGAGGGCACTGGTGGGATAATTTGGTGGCCCAATTGCTCTAGTATTTTCCAACTTTGCATTGAACTGCCTGTGGTGTATACGATGGCATCCGAGTGCATACTTTGTTCATCTCCGAAGTGAATTCGCCATCCTTTTTCCTCTTTGTCCAGCTTTTGTATTCCACTATTCAATTTAATGCGAACGCCATATAGCTCGGCTTCTCGCATGAAACAATCAATGATGGTTTGGCTGTCATTGGAAATTGGAAAAACGCGGTTATCATCCTCTGTTTTCAATGGAATACCACGGATTTCAAACCACTCAAAGACATCGCCTGGCTGAAAGTAATGAAATGGTCCGAGTAACTCACGACCACCTCTGGGATAAAACTTCACCAATTCCTTGGGTTCAAAGCAGGCGTGTGTGACATTGCATCGACCTCCACCACTGATTTTTACCTTGCCAAGAAGTTGATTGGATTTTTCAAGTACAATGACATCCAAATCCGGAGCCATGCGAGCAAGATTGATAGCACAGAATATACCTGCTGCACCGCCACCAATGATTGCCACACTTTTTATCATGTTGCGAATATCGTGATCTTATTTGGCAAACAAAAATCCTTGACTAACGAACTAATATGATGATGCCTTTTCGGGTACCTACATCACCCTCCGTGCTCTCGTAAGTCAAATGATAGCTATATATTCCGTCGGGTGAATAGAAGCTGCCTTCATTCATTTCCCCTGTCCAGACAAAATGTGGATCTTCTGTCTCCAATACTTTCTCTCCAAATCTGTTGAACAGATAAAAGTGCATTTTGGCAATATTGTATGTCTCAATTTTCCATACATCATTGATCCCATCATTGTCAGGTGTAAAGCTATTCGGCAGGTAGATGGTATATGAGCAATCTTCGTAGCTTACTTCTACTTGGTCTTGAATAGTTCCACAATCATTGGTCACGGCTACCACATAAAGGCCGCTTTCGTAGACTATTGTACTTGGACTGGTATCGCCATTGTTCCAGTAATAACTACTGTTGGAGGGATGGCTAGCGCTGATGACAACTCCTTGATCCACGCAGCCAATCATTTCATTGGGTAAATCTACAAAAGGCAATGGGCGGGTGCTGACTGACACACTGTCTGTCACGCTGCATGGGCCTTCTACAATAGTGACACCATATGTTCCCGACGAATTGGTGGAGAACTGGTCGCTAAAACTTCCTCCAGACCATTGTCCTGGCTCTGGGATATTGAAGACGGCTTCCTCATCTACGCAAATACTCACATCTGGTCCCAATTCGAGATAGGGTAGAGTGATAGCTATAACTTCCACAAAGCCTGAACTACTGCAATTGTCATTGGTGACAGTCACATCATATTGCCCAGCTGCAGTCACAGTTTGAATGGCATCATTCACGCCATTATCCCATTGCACTTCATCCCATCCTGCGCCGGCATTGATGGTTACCTCACCATTTGGACAAACAAAAACAGGACTATTGAGTGCAAGTACAGGAAGTGGAGTTTCCGAAATAGTTAAACCATCGCTATAACTACATCCCAGCAATGTGGTAGCAGTCAGTACATAAGAGCCTGGAGCATCTACGGTGATGGTAAGTTGATCCTCATCATTGGGGTCAATGACGCCATTGGGTGTGGACCACAGTAATTGATGAAAGTTGCCCGTGACAATAGCTGTTGCCGAAGTGGATGTTCCCTCACAAAAAGCAAGATCGCTTCCAGCATTCACACTGAGAGGAGGCTCAATTGCCAATTCTACTTCATCGCTAGCGGAAATTCCGCAGTTGTCTGTTACTGTCACGGTATAATTAGTTGTGACGAATACCGTTGCAACTGTATTAGCTTGTGTTGATGTAGAGAGGCCTGTAGCAGGTTCCCATTGATAGTTACCAATGCTGCCCGAAGAAGTCAGCGTGACAGGGGTTCCAGGGCAGTTCGTGGTAACTGGTTGAGCAACAATAGTTGGAAAGGGCAAAAGGGTCAATTCAACTTGTGCTTGAGCAGCACAACCGTTAAGGTCTGTTCCTGTTACCGTGTAAGTGGTTACTGCTGTTGGACTTGAATTCACACTGGCTCCCGAGGTAGCATTCAAAAATGTGGATGGCGACCAAGAATAGGTAGCTGCTCCATTAGCGGTTAGCAAGTAAGGCAAACCATAACACACTTGGGCATCATTGCTTACAGTGACTTGGGGCAAAGGATAT
>JAIYCK010000368.1 GCA_027488055.1 Flavobacteriales bacterium
GCATACAACAACATCGACAAAACAAAAGGTGGATGCAATCGAATAAGCCTTTTGGTGACGAATTTACCTGCATTCGTCCACTCGTACCGGGACTGATACATACTGTAAGGAATCACAAAGCCAGAGATCACAAAAAAGACATTCACCCCATGGTGACCGAGATAACAGCAATATTTCACCCATGTACCTTCGGCCATAAAAATGCCCGCTTCATCCTTGTGATGGGTAAAATGAAATACGCACACCATAAGCGCAGCTATAGCGCGCAATGAATTGATGACGTAGACTTGTGAACCGGTTTTGCTCAAGGATGAAGTAATGGTGGCAAATATGCTTTATTTCTGCCTATTGTACCAAATTTGAAGTTCAAACGCGCACAGGATTCTTGTTCAAACTTGCGTCATTGACCCTTTTATTCATGACCGCAAACCAAGCGGGAGGAAAAAAGGTGAGCAACATCATCGCTGGATACCCTGCTGGCATTTGAAAACTATCAGGGACTGAATCCAACAGTACGTAGGGCTTATTGGGTTGCCAATGGTGATCCGAATGCCTTGTGAGTTCAAAAAGTACCAATCGCCCAATCACGAAATCGGAATTCCAAGAGTGCCATGCCTGCACATCCTCATAGCGGTTCGCTGATACTTTTTTCCGCATCAAACCGTAATGTTCGATGTAATTGACTGTTTCTAAAAGCACGATACCAAACAAGGCTGCCAACACAAAATAAAGTGCGATCAACCATCCTGATATCGCCACAATGGCCGCAATCGTCAAAACATGCACCATGGTGTACAAAATCATTTCGTTGCGCAATGACCAGAAAGGAATTTTCTTTCTTTGAAGTTCTTTGGCAATGATATGCCAAGCAGAGGCATAGGAATTTGGAATAGTGCGTAGGAAAAACGCATAAATGGTTTCATTGAAACGAGCCGTAGCCGGATCTTCGGGCGTGGATACATTGCGATGATGCCCTTTGTTGTGTTCTACATAAAAATGCAAAAACAAGGTGGTACTCAATAAAATCTTAGCCAAAAAGCGATGGTAATAATCGGTTCGATGCCCCAATTCATGTGCGACATTGATACCGAATACTCCATTCATCAAACCCATGCATAAAATCCGTCCGGTTATTTCCATGTGGGTGAGTGTTGCATCGGCCATCACCCTTAAAAAATACACCGTACAAGCCACCTGAATCAAAACCGTCAATTGAAGCACAATGTCATACCCTCGGCTATGTTCAGCGACGGCCCTCTCCACGTCGGATAAATTTCGTTCATTTAAGCCCACGCATTGATCCAACAAGGGGATGAACACAAAAGCAAAAATGAGTGGCGAAAAGGTGACCCATCCATGACCCGAAAGGCTGAAATACGCGAAAACGGGCAGTATCCATGCCACCAGGTATTTGATGAATCGCCATCTACGCATTGCTATTTCTTATTTAGTTCATCCAATTTTTTGATCATCTCCTCATCGCTCAGGCCCACAAAATGAAGGGCACCTTTAGCCTCTTGAGCCCACAGACTATTTGGGTAAAGCTCTATCACTTTGTTGTAATAGGTGGTAGCCTTCTCTGCATTTTTGAGCCTAGCATCATAGATGTAAGCGATATTGTATACGGCCTCATCGCAACGATGACTTGCTGGAAAACCATCGTGAAAATTGATGAAGTATTCAATCGCCTTTTCATATTTCCCGAGCACTTGGGCCAGATTAGCCGCTTCGAATAAGTAATTCAACGCCAAAGTATCCTTGCCACTAGTATTGTAATATTCCTGATACGCTTTGAAGAGGTTATTCTGTTGTTCACGAGACAAGCTTTCTTTGCCGATGCGTTCGAGCTCCGATATTTTTACTTGGAGTGAATCAAGCCGCGCTTTTTTGGCTTGCTCCGGAGTGATTGGAGCATCATTCTGACAACTGCTGATCACAAAGACTGCAGAGATCAGCATGAAAAATGTAAGGTTAAATTTTGTGAGCATGCTTCAAAAATAAGCATTACACGGTCAAACGATCAGTTGTTTGATTAAAATTTTTGATTCAATATCAAGGCTGATAGCTCTGAATCAATTGTTGAATCGCATGTGCTGCCGCGCTCAATCGCTCCTCAGTCGCCTCGTCTGTTTCATGCAAGGATCGATGTTGGATTTTGAGCAAATGAGGCTGCATCTTCGCCATGAGCTGCAATGCAGAAGGTTGAAGATATGCCTCTGTCCAACGTTCCCAAATCACGTCTATGGCTAATGGAGAGGGATGAATCATGTCGCGCTCGTAAAAGCGATAGTCCCTTAGTTCGTCCATCATGATTTCGAAGGCCGGAAAATAACTTACCCAATCAAACAGATCGCATAAACGATGCGCAAGCTCAATCAACCTCGCTTTGCTCCTATTGTTTTCGATCATGCCATCACGGGTATGTCTCACCGGACTCACAGTGAAAACGACTCGCACCGCTGGGTTTTGCAGGTGTATTGATCGCAACACTTCTTCCCACGACTGTTGCATGGTTGCAATGTCTGTGAGTTCCTTTATAAAAAAAGAATTGGGCAATTTGTGGCAGTTGGCCACTACTTTGTGTGTGCTTATGGAGCGATATCCCCAGGCTGAGCCCAAGGTAATCATGAGCAGATCGGTTTTTTTTTTTTTTTTTTGCATGAACAATCTGGATTTTTCCATTTGCTCAATCATAGCATCGGCGCTCGCATTGCGGAAAGAACCGTGGTGGTTCTCACTGTAATAATAATCCTGATACTTCGCGACATCTTGCTGACTATATCTTAGATCCTCTGCAGCTCGGCGCAAGGCATTGGCCAACGGCAAAGGATGAAAAACAATTCCGTTTGGATTGGATTGCACACTGAATCGATAAAATGCTAAACGCTGAGCCATGTGTTCGCTGAAACACGAGCCCATCAGCGCAAAATGGGAATGATGCGACAAGAGTCTTCCCGAGTTTGCACAAGGCACTGATGTTGTAAAGTTCATATTCATGCGATGGCAACTTCGTTGGGATCCAAATCACCACATTTGAAATGTCCTTTCGGGCAGTCCTTGTGGCCATGTAACCCGCATGGTCGGCAATCAAGGTGTTGATGTGTTTCCAGTATGCGCGCTTGATCGCTCAATGGTCCAAAGCCAAAAGCGGGCACCGTTGAACAATACATAGCCGTCACAGGTGCGTTCATGGCCGAACACAAATGCATGGGTGCACTATCATTGGTAAAGTTCATTTGCGCAGAGGCCATGATCGCTGCTGATTCCATCAACGAAAGTTTTCCGCACAAATTGAAAACCTTATTGCCCCTTGATTGCTCAAGGATAGACTGACACGCCTCAAAATCACTTGGTCCACCAAGCAGATAAACAGTATGATTCGGGTGCGCATCAATCAACTTCGTCCAAAAAATTGGAGGAGCTGCTTTGGTTTTCCACACGGAGGTCGGACTCATTGTGATGAATGGTTGCTCTGTATACTCCTTAACGCGGCGATATTGGCTTTCCGTTGGGTATAATTTGGGCAGCGATCCCGCTGATTCGTTTGAAATTGCCGTAAGTAATTTCGCATTGCGTTGGATCTCATGTCCCACGCCAATCACATGCTCCACTCTGTGAGTGAACCAAGGCGACAAAGGATTTTTTTGGAAACCAACAATCCACTTCGCACCCGATAAAGCAGCTACCATTCCCGCAGCTGCAAATCGCTGCAAATTCAGCACACAATCAAACTTTTGTTTTCTCACTTCTTTGATGAGCCTCCAAAGATTGCGGTACTTATGATTTTTCTTATCCCAAACCAAGATGTTCATGACAAAGGGATGGGCTTCAAACAGCGACTCGTTGCCCTTACGCACTAAGAATGTGATCTCCGCATTAGAAAATTGTTTGTGAATATCCTCCGCCAAGGCCGTGGCAAGCACGACATCTCCAATGAATGCCGTTTGTATGACGAGTATGTTGCGAGGATTGATCAATTATACGGCTACATTAAAATCACGAAGAGCGCTGTTCAACGATGTTTTGAGGTCCGTACTTTCTTTGCGCTGACCGATGATCAAAGCACAAGGCACTTGGTATACACCCGCTGCAAATTCTTTCGGATATGTACCTGGAATCACCACACTTCGGTCTGGTACATGCCCAGTAATTACGGTGGGTTCGGTGCCCGTTACATCGATTATTTTGGTACTGCCTGTTAGTACCACATTGGCACCAAGAACAGCTTGTTTGCCAACTCTGACACCTTCCACTACGATACACCGACTGCCAATAAATGCACCATCTTCGATAATAACAGGAGCAGCCTGTAGGGGTTCCAACACGCCACCAACGCCTACACCACCGCTGAGATGAACATCCTTTCCAATCTGTGCACAGGATCCCACAGTGGCCCAGGTATCAACCATGGTGCGCTCATCGACATAGGCTCCAATATTCACATACGAAGGCATCATGATGACGCCTTTGGCCAAGTATGAACCATA
>JAIYCK010000335.1 GCA_027488055.1 Flavobacteriales bacterium
CACCTTGCCACTCACAGGGGTTGCTTGCGTTAAAAAAATCGGAAGTGACCTTGGTGTGTTTGATGTGACCCCTGATGGCTTTCTGCTTGTAGAAAGAGCCCCAGGGGTAAGTGTAGAAGAAATTATCCAAGCTACCAAAGGCCGCTTGATTGTGCCCGACCATGTGAGCGAAATGATTCTTTGATACCCACAATAAAAAAACCGAATAAACATTCGGTCGGGGTATTTCATTCTTTCGATCGACTGAAAAAATCGATTCAAAAGTCCAACTCCAATTGCTTGGGCAACAAAGCAAAGGTCATTCGGTGGTAAGGCGTGGCTCCATGTGAACCAATTATTTCACGGTGAGCGCGGGTAGGATACCCTTTATTTTGATTCCAACCATATTGTGGGAACTCCGCGTGCAATCTGCACATCCACTCATCCCTGTAAGTCTTTGCCAATACGGATGCGGCTGCAATCGCGCTGAGCTTGCCATCCCCTTTGATAATGCAGTGATGTTCAATCTCTTGGTATTTTTTGAACCGATTGCCATCGATGAGCAAGCGCGTGGGCCGCACATTCAGTTGATCCAAGGCCCGATGCATTGCTAAAAAAGAGGCATTGAGAATATTGATCTCATCGATTTCTGCTTCACTCACCACCCCTACAGCCCACGACACTGAATGGGATTCAATATATGGCCGCAAAATCTCGCGCTGTGCTTCGGATAATTGTTTTGAGTCGTGCAACATAGGGTGAAAAAAATCATCGGGTAATACAACAGCTGCCGCCACCACTGGCCCTGCCAAACAACCCCTTCCGGCCTCATCGCAGCCCGCCTCGACACCCTTTGAGGCAAAACGCAATTGCAACTTGGCTTTGATCTCCTTTTTCATTTTTCTTACTTTTTCATTAAGACTGCTGTCTCTATGACCTGCCAATACTTTTGAGCCGAAGTTGACCAATCAAATTTTTTCGCTTGCAACAAGCTGGCTGTGCTCAAGCTTTGATATAAAACCTCATCGTTGGCCAATTGCTTCATGGCCGCCGCTATTTCCTCTACCTTGTATGGATCGACTAAAATCGCTGCATCTCCCGCCACCTCCGGCATGGATGTCACGTTGGAGGTAATGACAGGCACACCGCATTGCATGGCCTCTATGATCGGAATTCCAAAACCTTCATAAAGACTCGCATATACAAGTGCAAATGCCGCTCCTGTCACATCAGCCAAATTGGTCTGATCCAGGTTACCTGTAAATATAACTTCGTCTCGGTATTTCATTGTAAGCAGGAGTTGATCCAATTCCTGATTCATCCAAAACCTGCGCCCCACGACCAACAACGGCATAGTATGATCATTGTTGGCGCGCGATGCCTCGAAAGCCAATAGGATTCGAACCAAATTTTTGCGTGGATGCAAACTGCTGACAAATAAAAAATAGGGTCGGCCACCTGACAGTCGACTTCTCACTACGCTTATCCGTTCAAGGGAAAGCGGGCGAAATACTTCGGAAGCTGCATTGTAAACCACGTGCACAGGCCTGTTCACATCAAACGTTCGCTGAATATCCTGCGCACTGTATGCGCTTACAGAAGTAAGCACCGCCTTGCTCTGCACAAATTGACGTGTTCTTTTAGGTAAGTAGGTCCGATAGCGCGCCTGCATATGCTCAGGATGATGCATGAAATTGAGGTCATGAATCGTAATGACTTGAGGCAATTTCGCACGAAGCGAACAAAATCCATCCATGCTCACAAAGACATCCGCCCCTATTCGACGCAACTTACTAGGCACAGCCACATTGAACCACCAATCAAAGAGCCATGGATGACGAACAGGTGGTCGAACCACATGGCCAATGACATTGGGGCCATAGATAAAAGCGGGATCATACGGCCGATCAAAGAAAAAATGAAATTCCACTTCAGGATGTGCAAGGGTCATTCTTCGGAGTACCTCGTGGGTAAACCATCCAATGCCTTCCATTTTACCTTGGATTAACAACCGTGTATTTACAGCAACTACCATCAAGGACGAAGATACTATGAGCCGAGTGATTTGTAGGAGTGCCTTAAAAGCACAAAAAAAGTCACACCACTGAAGTAGTGTGACTTATATATCATAAAGTTATGACAAGATTACAAGCGAACAATGCCCTTGTGGCGGCGCTCGTCAGAAGTGGTCAATTTCTTACGACCCTTTTTTCTGCGAGAAGCTAATACCGCACGACCTTTGGCAGTCGCCATGCGTTTGCGGAATCCATGCTTGTTTCTGCGCTTCGTATTCGAAGGCTGGTATGTTCTTTTCATTGCCATATCTCAAAACGTATTTAAGTCCGTATAGTATCCTCAAAAGAGGGCGGCAAAGATACATCTAAGTGTTGAAAAAAACCAAAAGGTTTTGGAAAAAAACCAAAAACCCAATGCTTAACATCTTTAAAGCCAAATCAAAACACTATCTATCAATTACTTACAACCCACTTACCTCTCCTTTTACTGTAGTCCGAGTGGATGAAGCCACGCATTTTTGACCCTCTCCTTTATAATACTGGTCTATTTGTGCGCAAACATAATGAACCTGCCTAGTTTTGTGGTGATTGATGCTGCTTAAACCGCTTCATATTTTGGTGATTTCACCTGAGTCGTGGGGAATAAGTTTTCTCTCCAAACACCATTATGCCATGACGCTCTGCGAAATGGGTCATCGGGTGTGGTTTCTCAATAGTCCATATTGCCCAACTCCTGATTTGACGGCACCCCACGAACGATTGAAGGTGTTGGATGACAGATGGTTTATCAAAGGTCTTCGTCATTTGCCAAGGTTCGTACAACGCAGTTTGATGCGCCGACAAATCCATCAGTTGAAAACACAAATTGGAGTGGACCTGGACCTTGTTTGGAGTTTTGATAACTCCCGATATTTTCACCTCGATTTGTTCCAAGCCAAAGACACCATCCATCATGTGGTCGATGATCATATGGATTATCAATTGCCCTATGCTGCGTCTTCTGCGGACCTATGTATTGGAGTGACCTCCGACATCGTAAATCGACTAGCAAAACACAACACGCATTCTCTTCTCATCCCTCACGGAATCAAAGGCCCGATTTTGCGCCATGCAGGTAAAATACCCTTGGCGTCATATAAGTTACATGCTGCATATGTAGGTAATTTACTCATGCGTACCTTCGATGCAGCTCTGATGCTTGAATTGGTTCAAGCACATAAGGACATCGGATTTTGGCTCATCGGTAACTACACCCCGAATCATCTCAGCTTAAGCCTCCCTGCGCAGCGAGAAGACATTCTGCAGCAACTACGTCTGCAGCCTAATGTATACTTTCATGGGGAATGTCCGCCAGACGAGGCGTTTGCGCTCGCGGCAGAAGCATCTATTCTACTAAGTATGTATTTCGATAACGGTCGTTGTCCCGATAATAGCTCCAAGGTCATGCCCTACTTGGCAAGTGGAAAAATCATTGTGAGCAATCATTTTGCAGCATATGATGGTTCTGACTTGCTCCTAATGTGTAAAACTCGTGACACCTATCTGTCCCTATTCGCTGCCGCAATGGAAGCCATTGAGCGATATAACAGCCCTGAGTTACAGGCGTCCAGAAAAGCATTTGCCGCGAAACACAGCTATGACCAATTGATCAAACAAATCTTCGAAAGGCTATGATTGGCGAGCGAAACCACCCTTTGGTGAGCATTATTCTCCCGGCATACAATGCAGAGAATACCATCGCTGCGGCCATTGCATCGGTCTTGGACCAAACATATACGCATTGGGAATTGATCATTGTGGAAAACGGAAGTACCGATAGCACGTTCGAGGTATGCAGGCAAGTGCAGGATGAGCGAATCGCTCTCATAAGATATCCACAAGCAGGATTGAGTCGGGCTCGTAATATTGGACTTGATCGGGCCAAAGGTGAATTTGTGTGCTTTCTGGACTCAGATGACCTATTGCCCCCTAAAAGTATATCCTTGCGTTTGGCTTTGTTTGCTGAAAATCCAAACCTCAGCTATTGTGATGGCATAGTGCTCAAAAAAAACGAGGATCTCGATACACTCATAGAAGAATGGCATCCACAAGTCCCAATCGACCTCGCAAAAGAGATGAATAAAATTGATGCACGCTGTTTTTGCGGCGTCACTTGGATGATCCAAACATCGCATATACAGAACCTTCGATTCGATGAAAACTGGAGTCACTTAGAAGACCGGAAATTCTTTTATGAACTAGCTCAAACGGGTGTTTATGGTGTGGTCGAAGAGCCTGTGTACATCATCCGAAGTCGCCGTGGATCCCTCATGACCAATCATAAGAAACTTCAATTGGCATATCGCAGATTTCTGCTGTTTGTAGAGGAGCATGGCCAACTTTCGAAATCAGCATTGACTGATCAAAGAAGATTCTACAAACGCATGTTTTTTAAAACCCATTTGAAATCTGGTCGTCTCATACCTGCGTTGGGTGTACTTTTCGAACGTTAAAAACAAGGCATTTTGTCCATTCAAAACAACATATTGGTGATCTGCAGTTGGAGCCATCTCGATCCACTGGTGCATCGGTATGTGCTGCCAAATATTCCAATTATCCACTCACAAATCACGGATAAGGAGAACATCTACCTGATCACCTATGAGACAGATGCTAACGCGCTCACATCACCCACAGGCCAGTTGTTTCATGCTCACCTTGCCAATCAGCGTATCGCTTGGAAGCCCATTCATTATGCTCCATTGCGCGGGCAAGGTTGGCGGTATTATTTGCAACAAATTCTGATCACTCGACGATATTGTCGCAAACAGGGAATCGCTGTCGTGCATGCTTTTGCGCCCACCGCGGGAGCCTTAGGTTGGCTGAGCGTGCGCTGGAGCAATCGCAAACTGGTCATCGATAGTTGGGAGCCACATGCCGAAAGCATGGTTGAAACAGGCGTTTGGAGAAAAAAATCAATCGCATTTCGCTTATTGTGGAAGCTGGAAAAACAGTCGGCTCGCGATGCGGACTACCTTATTGCAGCGCATCCAGCAATGCGTTCCTACGCGTCCGAAAAATGGCACATTCAACCATCGCGTGTTGCCTATCGTCCTGCATGCACCGATCTTGCTCAATTTGATCGAAGTCTATTTAACCGAACGCTCATTCGCCACGAACTAGGTTACTCAGAATCTGACCTTATCTGTGTATGTGTAAGTCAACTGGGCGGCATGTATTATTTGGAAGAATCCTTGCTATTATTTCATTTAGGCAAACGCGTATTTGGTGATCGTTTTAAAGTTTTATTGATCTCCACCACGCCTAGAGAGTTGATTCTGGGAAAGGCTAATTCAATGAGCCTTGCAATGAATCATCTGCAGATTTTGCGCGCCGTACCAGCCGATGTTCCAGGCTTCCTCTCGGTCGGTCAATTTGCCTACAATCCACAGAAAGCCGTCCCTTCCAAAAGATATGGTACACCTGTCAAAAATGGCGAATATTGGGCCATGGGCTTGCCCATCCTAATGATGACAGGCACGAGCCAAGATGCGGAACTGGCTATGAAGCACCGAAGCGGCGTGGTCCTTTTGGACATGCATGAAAACGCTATCCTTCTCGCATTGGAGGAGATGAAAAGGCTGCTCTTAGAACCTGAACTAGAGGCCCGTTGCAGGGGCATGGCTCAAACCTACCGCAGTTATGCTATTGCCCATGCTGCATACAAAGAGGTTTATGGTTATTTAAAAGGAATTTGACCGTGAAGTTAACTTTTGCTACCTATGCAACCTCTGTGTGATGATAGCCGTCAAGCAATTGAAGTCAACGAATCGAATTAAATAAGATATTTTACCCAATTATTTTATGGAATCGCCTCGTTGAAAACATCTTACCGTTGTATATTTGATTGCTTTGAAACAAAAACTCACCCTCATATTGGCCCTGGTTTGCTGTCAATACATTGTATTGGCGCAGAATGTCACACCTACCAAAGGCAAAGATTTCTGGCTCGGATTCATGAAGAACTATGAAACTGAGTTCAACGAATCGCTCGATTTATTCATTGTGAGTGATCAAAACACAAGCGGTGTAGTTGAAATACCCGGTCAAAGTTGGTCCCAAAGCTTTACAGTGACTGCCAATGTGACGACCACAGTGACCATCCCAAACAATGTGGGTGAAATGTACAATTTCGATGTCATTGAGGCGCGTGGCATACATGTCACCACGGAAGATACGGTTGCTGTCTTTGCAATCAATTTCAATCCATACACTGCGGATGCGTCCAAGATTTTACCAACACCAACTCTGGGAATTGACTACATGGCTGCATCGTATGTTGGTATTGGGGGATATGAAAGTGAGATGCTCATTGTAGCGACAGCAGATGACAGCGAAATCGAAATTGTCCCAAGCACAGCGCTGGAAGGCGGGTATGCTGCTGGTGTTCCATTCCTGGTGCAATTGAACCAAGGGGAGTGTTTGCAACTGCGAACGCTCACGGGAGGAGATCTCACCGGCACCCGTGTAACGGGTACGGAAGCCAACGGTAATTGCAGGCCTTTCGCACTTTTCTCTGGCACTGATTGCACCAATCTGCCGACAGAATGCGGGGCATGTGATCATATTTTCGATCAAAATTTTCCCATTTCCCTATGGGGTACGGAGTATTTCATAACTCCTTGGTTTTTTCTTGCGAACGGAAGTGGTTATACGTGGCGTGTAATGGCTTCACAGGATAATACCGTCGTGACGGTAGATGGTGGGGCCACATATAATCTGAATGCCGGCCAGTATGAAGAGTTCAATCATGATCCCAACCCTCATTGTGTGAACTCCAACTTTCCAGTGGCCGTGATTCAATACATGGAAGGTATCACCTGCGGTGGTGACGGAGACCCTGCCATGGTAGTACTTGATGACGTTACCAAAAAAATCGATCAGATCACCTTCTCTACAGTAGAATCCGACGTAATCAGCGACCATTACTTGAACGTGGTGATCAATGCTGATCAATTGGGCAATGTGGCATTGGATGGTGTGATCATCGACCCCAACCTTTTTGAACCTTTTCCCGACTGCAACGACCAACTTTGGTGTGCCGTGCCTATCACCGAAGGCAGCCATTTGCTTGAAGCTCCGGGCGGCGGTGTGACAGGATACGTATATGGCTTTGGGGATGCCGAAAGCTATGCTTATAGTGTAGGATCTTTCAGCCCGGTACCACCCATTATCATCGATGACGCCATTTGCACGTCCGATGGGGTGACGTTGCAAATCAGTAACAATCTATTCAACCCCATTTGGTTCAATTACAATGAACCAGAAACGATCCTTTACGAAGGATATGCATGGGAATTGCCACTGCCCATTGAAAACGGTATTTATGTGGGCCAAGGAAACGAAATTGCTTCTGGCTGTGAAACCCCTTACTATTTTAGTGTGGAAGTGCCAGAGCCGCCTGTATTTAATATTACACCGGATCAGGTGGTATGTAGGTATGAGAGTGTGGAATTGTCAGTTGAGGCCTATCCTGTAAACGCAGTTTACACATACACTTGGAGTCCAAGCGGAAGCCTAAGCGACCCGAATAGCGCCCATTCCATAGCTACACCGTCACAAACAACCAATTATACCTGCGTCATCACCACGCCTACCGGTTGCGCCTCGGCGGAAGGAAGCGTATTGGTTACGGTACAAAATGGTAATGTGACTTCTTTCGAA
>JAIYCK010000345.1 GCA_027488055.1 Flavobacteriales bacterium
ACCATTTAGCGCTTGTTCCAGCTGTGCGCGATAGGTGTCTTCCTGCTTAGGGTTATCATCCGAACGGTCATTGGGGTGCTCAGAGGGTTTGGATTCTTCAGGCTTTTCTTCGGGTGCTTGCATCGGTTCCGGTTTTACCTCAACATCTGGCAATGGCAAGGCCTCCACAGGCGCGGCGTCAGGCTTTTCGTCAGCCACCGTTGGAGGTGTTTCGGGTTTGGGCTTTTCCAAAACGGGCGGTGCCTCGGCTACCTCACGCTCGGTCCATTTGCCCGCAAGTAGCAACGCGAAGTCCCGATTTTGGGCTTCACGCAGCGAATCAAGTCCGCGCTTGTAATCCGCCTCAAACGAGTTCATTTCCTGTTCTCGCTTGCGTTTGAACTCCTCAAAAGAGTCGGTGGTTTGGGCAACAGAACCCAGCGCGATAAGCATACATTTCAGTGCAAGAAATTGTCGGATCATGCTATTCAATTTTCATCGAATATACTGAAGATCCCTGCCCATTCTTCATTCTTGTGCTGCGCATAAATGGATACAATGCATTGCGTCCTTGCCGCCTGAACAATTCAGCTCGTCCTGTGGATGGCGTGCGAAAGGCCTTTCCAATCCTCGAGCAGATCACCCGAAGCAGCTTCTCCTCCAGCCATGCCCGAAGGGTCGCTGATCATAGAAACATCATCCAAAAAAAAATACCGAGTCTGAAGCTTCGTTGACTTTCAAATCAACCCAAAGTTGGCCGTTGGGCTCTGCCACGCGCTAGTAAATGTTTTTTGTGTAGGGTCTAGGCTGGATGTCCCATATAATTGGACGGTGCATTTGCTGCTCGGCCATTGAAGAGTTTCTGTATTTCAGATTGAAATTGCGTGTTTGCGTTGGACATATAGCCGCAAAATTGATGGTCTTTCACTAGTTTCGCACACGATTGTTCATAAAACTACCAACTGAATGTCTGCTTTTGATTTGGAAACAGCCGCTAGAGCCCTGATGCCTAAGGAGATTTTTGCGCAAGCATCATCTTCTCATTTGGCGATGCATGTGGCCAATGCCTATGTATTGGTCGGTGTCACAGATGTAGCCTCAGAAAAACCATTGTGGACGCAGATTTTTCCTGTTCAGGATGACAGCATGTTGGCAAGCGGGTTTCAATTCATCGAAGCGCGCAATTGGTTTGATCGGGTTTTTCGCAAGGTGACATTGTCCTTTGAAAGTCAGTATTTCACATTGATCCCGGAAGTGTTTTTTGATGCGGCTCAAATGGAGTCAGTCATGCGGTTCAATCATCCGCAATTCGATGGTCAGGTAAATCAGTTGGAATTGCGTGAAGCAGACAGCAGAGTGTTATTCGAGTGGCCCTCTGCGATGGAAGGCTTGATACGCCGTGCACCGCATACACGCGTGATGCCGCTGGCTTTTTTAATGGCACGGTTCGCTCACCATCCGCAATGGAATGAGGCCCAGCAAATCAATGTGCTCGTTAGTGGTTCGCATTTGATGATCACCGCCATGCAGAACCAACGTCTGTTGCTATTGAATTCCTTTGAAGTATCAAACGAAACTGATGTGCTCTATCATCTTTCTAATCTAGCAATCCGATTGGAATTCGACTTAGAAAAGGTGCCCATAATGGTATTAAAAGGAGCGGATGCGATGTCTTTGGATGTGCTTGATACCTATTGCGGTGCGATCAAGAAGGCTCCTTTTGCAGAGGTTGTGCATCCTATTTTTCAATTGCATAGTATATGCGCATAATATCTGGCAGACATAAGGGCCGCACCTTGCTGGTGCCCTCCAATTTCAAAGGTCGGCCTACGACGGATTTTGCGCGTGAAGGATTATTTAATGTGCTGCAAAATCAGGTGGATTGGGAGGATTTGCGTGTACTGGAGTTGTTTGCCGGCACAGGAGCATTTGGATTGGAATGTGCGAGTCGAGGCGCTGAAGATATACTCGCCGTAGAAATGCAACATCTACATGTAGATTGGATTCGGCGCAATTTTGTGCATTTTGAGGTACCAAAGGCCAAAGTCATCCAACAGGATGTATTCAAATTCATCACTCAATACAACGGTCCAGGGTTTGATTTGGTTTTTGCAGACCCACCATTTGACTTGCCCTTGCTTGCTCAATTGCCCACTTTAGTAGCTGATTCCGCTTTATTGCCTTCTGGGGGGTTATTCATTTTGGAGCATCCGAAAGAATTTCAATTCGAAACGCTAGAAGGGTTTGTGAAAACCAAGCAATATGCGAATGTTTTTTTCAGTTTTTTCGAATTTTCAGGCAAGTCCATATAGTCATTACATTTACCAGACTTAAAAAAATCATATGAATAGAATAGCCGTATTTCCAGGTTCTTTTGACCCGATCACTAAAGGGCACGAAAATGTGGTGCGGCGTGCCGCTGGCATGTTCGATGAAATTATCGTTGCAATTGGGCACAATACCACGAAGCAATCTATGTTCAGTATGGAGCAGCGTTCGAATTGGGTTGAACAAACCTTCGCGGATCTTCCCAATGTGCGCACCGTCATTTATGAAGGCCTTACGGTGGATTTTTGTAAGCAACAAGGGGCACGGTTTTTATTACGAGGTCTTCGCAATAGCGGCGATTTTGAATATGAGCGCACGATTGCGCACATGAACAAGGCTTTGTGGCCTGAGTTGGAAACAGTGCTCATGTTCACAGACACTGCATTTGTTTCAGTGCACAGCACTGTGATTAGAGAAATAATTAAAAACCATGGCGATGTTTCGGAATTTGTGCCTTCTTCTGTTAAGCTTTAGTTGGGTTTGTGCGCAAGATGTGATCAGCCAAGCCCCATGCGCTGTGCACGGCTCTGCTCCCGAATACAAAGGAGAGTATCTGCTTGTGCATCGTTTGAGCGATGTGATTTCGAATCAGCGTGAATTCATCGACAAGCAAAAAAACAAAAAAAAAGGAGAGTTCGATCTCGTGATCAAAGAGACTGAAATCCGGATTTATTATTTAACAATTGGCTCTCAAACGGCCACATTATTTGTGGAGCCGAATGCCAGCTATCAGGTCACTTTCCCACCGCGCGATCCCAATGCCTTCCAACGTTTTGAAGGCAGCGAAGTGAGTTTGGATTTCAACCAACCAAATGACCATGAATTGAATATCCTTATTCGACGATTTAATAAACTCTATATTGATTTTATCAATTTGCACTACTATGACTTTGCGGCTGATACCTACACCAGTCACGCCGGTGTGAAATCGCAACTCAAGAAGAATGGAAAATCGGTGGATTTATTGGAGCCCGCCAAAGTCATTGATACGTTGAAGTATCGGCCGAGCGTTTTCCCAGAGGTAGTTGAGCAATTCCGGACGCGTGTGGATTCCATTTTTTCGGGAGACTACGATCAGGATTATTTCAAGGACTATGTAGATTTTTCAATCAGTGAAATTGAATTGTTAGCTGGATTGAGTCGGA
>JAIYCK010000225.1 GCA_027488055.1 Flavobacteriales bacterium
ATCTCCTCAAAGCTCAATTCCTTGTCATTTACTCCCATCTTTCCAATGATTTCTAAATGTATGATTCGGATCGTAATCCGATGCTTGTTTATCTATGTTGAATCGGCGACCCGCACGTGGATCATTGCCAACCCCTGCTATGTAAGCCCAATTGCACCAATTGCTGGCTACTTCATAGTCCAAAAGGTGATATTCAAAAAAGTCCGCTCCTCGGCGCCAGTCTTGTTGCAAGTCGTGCACCAGATAACTGGCCACGTTTTGGCGTCCACGGTTACTCATAAAGCCAGTCGCCACCAACTCGCGCATGCATCCGTCCACAAAATCGTTGCCTGTGCGACCTTCACACCAATTGCTCAAAGCCGTCTCATTGGATACCATTAATGGACCTTCCCCTTTTCCAAAGCCATCGTACTGAAAGACCTTGTCACCATGAACCCACAGGGTGTATTGAAAAAAATCGCGCCACAACAATTCAAAAATCAACCAATAGCTGGATTCATTCGCTCCATGCTGCTCCTCATAATCTCTGATAGCATGATAAATCTCCACAGGGGAAATACTGCCCACCGACAACCAAGGCGAAAACTTACTGCTGTAATCTGCACCCACCATGCCATTGCGTGTTTGCTTGTATCGACCCAATCGTTCAGGTTCCGAACAATAATATTGAACGCGCTCCTTGGCTGCGTGACTGCCGCCTGTGAACGACATCACAGCCCTCGCGTCGATTTCCACTGGAGCATTGAGATGAATAGGCCATTCATCGCTTTGCGCCTCCCATGCAGAAGGCCATATCAACACTTCTTCAATTGGACGAACGAACCAATTTTTTTCTACTTGTTGTCGAAACACGGTGAAAATATGAGGCAGTCGATCCAATTTAAACGGCAGCTGCTCGATTCCATGCAAGGTGCGTTGCCAAAGGGTATGACATTGGATACCAGCTTGTCGGCACCATTGGAATAGCTGATCAAATACGCCCTCTTCTTCCGTGCCCGGCAACTGCTCCAAATAGAGTTTATCCATGGCGTATGACCGTTGGATTTCCTTCAACACATCCAGCTCATCACCGAATCGAACGATCAGCTGCAAACCTTTGGTCTGAATCGAGGCGCGCAGATCTTCTACACTTTCTTTGAGAAAATGTTGTCTTCGAAAACTTTGCCGTACGTCGTGGGATCTAGGATCCTGCCATTGGCTAGGATGCAATACCACCAGCAGTGCGAGCTGATCGCATTCCTTGCAAGCCCTGCTTAACAGCGGATTGTCTGAAAGACGCAGATCGGAGCGAAATAAATAAAGACCCTTGGACATGACTCCAAAACATGAAGCCGCATCACAAGTTCAAAATATCTGGACTGAAATTTAAAGTGACGAGCGAATAGCGAGCAATTCCTGCTTGATGCGCATAAGGCGTTCCACCGCTATTGACTTTTGATGAGAAGGAGTAGTTTGCTTGAAGGCCAATTTGGCTCCATCCAACGTATATCCTCTTTCTTTCACTAGATGATGGATTTTGCGAAAAAGCTCGACATCCTTTTTGGTATAAACTCGATTGCCTCTCGCATTTTTGCGCGGTTGCAACTGTGGAAATTCCTTTTCCCAAAAACGGATCAAAGACGTATTGACATCAAACATATCGGCTACTTCGCCTATGGTAAAATAGATCTTCTCGATCTGATGCGTTTCGGTTAACATATAGTGGTCAATCTAGGTTGGGGGCCGCAATATAGGTCAATGCTTTAAACTGGCCACACCTCTTCCTAAAAAAGTGGGACAAAAACCATTTAGTCAAACGATTGATTCGCGTTGGCGGCACGTTGCAACAAATCTTCGTATTGAGCTGGTGTAATATCGCTGTAGAAATAAAAGGCAGGGTCTACTTTTTCGCCATTTTTGACTACTTCATAGTGCAAGTGAGGCCCCGTGGAGGTGCCCGTATTACCTACGTATCCAATGACTTGGCCCCTTGAAACGCGATCACCAGGGCGCACAGCCATTTTACTCATGTGGGCGTACAAGGTCTGGTAGCCATATCCGTGATCAATGATAACGTGGTAGCCATAACCTGAGAATTTATTCTCTACCAATGACACCACTCCATTGCCTGTAGCGTATATTTCTGTGCCCACATCTGCCGTAAAATCAAGTCCTGTATGCATTTTAGCAATGCGGTAAATGGGATGCACCCGCACACCGAAACCAGAAGCAATGCGTTTAAGATCCTTGTTGCTCACTGGCTGAATGGCTGGAATGCTTTGAAGCATCTGGTCTTGGGCCTTGGCCATTTCAAAAACCTCTTCGAAACTCTTGCTCTGCGCCACCATGCCGCGCTGCAACTGCTCGATACGGCGCTTGGTCTCAATCAATTGCTCTGAACTGCTGAAGCCGCGCATATCTCGGTAGCGATCCCGACCACCGACTCCGCCAATCCGCATGTGCTCCGGATAAGGCTCCGAACCAAAGATCGAGCGATATACATTGTCGTCTTTGTCTTGCAGATCACCTGCAAACTGCTCCAAAGTGTCGAGTTGATAGTGGAAATCCCGGATTTGTTTCTTCAAAAACTTCACTTCTCGCTCGAGTTGAGCGGTCGCTGGATCTTTGAAAAAAGAGGCATAGAGCACTACACCAATCGCTCCAATCACTAGGCCAGCAAACAAATATTTCAGCGCGCTCAACAGATAGTCACGAAACTCGTAACTGATGCGCTCAAAATTGAGTGTACTCGGATTGAATTTATACTTGAGTCTTGGCATAGCCGAGCGCGAAAATAAGCATATTACTTCAAAATACCATAGCACTGAATCAGCTTGATTGCAAGACCACCTGCGACCTTCACAAAACTTTGTATGATGACACTTTAGCGGTAAATTCGCGGCGCTATGGCAACACTTACATCCAAACAAATTCGCAAACAATTCCTCGATTTTTTCCAATCGAAAGGGCATCAAATCGTTCCAAGTGCTCCAATGGTCGTGAAGGGCGATCCTACCCTTATGTTCATTAACAGCGGAATGGCTCCATTTAAAAATTGGTTTCTAGGCAATGAAGCGATTCAATATCCTCGCGTTGCTGATTCGCAAAAATGCTTGCGTGTAAGCGGAAAACACAACGACTTGGAAGAAGTGGGTGTAGATCACTATCACCATACCATGTTCGAAATGCTCGGCAACTGGTCCTTTGGTGACTACTTTAAACACGAAGCCATTCAATGGGCGTGGGAATTGTTGACTGAGGTATACGGCCTGCAGAAGGACCGATTGTACGTAACAGTGTTTGAAGGAGATGCAAGCGAAAATATTCCCAAGTCCGTGATTGCGCACGAATGCTGGCGCAAACTTGTTCCAGAAGATCACATCGTGTATGGCAATAAGAAAGACAATTTTTGGGAAATGGGCGAAACCGGCCCATGTGGACCTTGCACGGAAATTCACTTTGACGGACGCAGCGATGAAGAGCGCGCCAAAGTGCCCGGCGAAACCTTGGTCAACAAGGACCATCCAGAGGTGATTGAAATCTGGAACAACGTGTTTATGATGTACAATCGTCTCAAAGACGGAACCCTTGAGCCATTGCCCAAATGCCATGTGGATACGGGTATGGGTTTCGAGCGACTCGTGCGTGTATTGCAGAACAAACAATCCAATTACGATACGGATGTATTTACACCGTTGTTGGAAGCAGTAGAAAAACAAGCTGGTAAAATCTACGAACGCAGCGATAGCAAAAAAGATGTGGCCATGCGCGTGATCTCCGATCATATCCGCGCAGTATCCTTTGCCATTTGTGATGGACAGCTGCCAGCCAGCGGTGGAGCGGGTTATGTCATTCGCAGGATCTTGCGCCGTGCCATCCGTTATGGATACAGCTTCTTAGATCTCAAAGCTCCTTTTATGTATCGACTTGTCGATGTATTGGCGCACGAAATGGGTGAATTTTTTCCTGAAATACAAGCCAACAAATCCTTTGTGGCCAAAGTCATTTTGGAAGAAGAAGAAAGCTTTTTGCGCACCTTGGACAAAGGCATTCAATTGTTAGATCAAATCGTAAAAAATACCGAAAGCGACGTCATCGATGGAAAAGTCGTATTCGAACTATATGACACGTTTGGATTTCCTACGGACCTCACAGCGCTCATCGCTGGAGAAAGCGGCAAACGCATTGATCATGTGGGTTTTGACAGTGAATTGCAAAAACAAAAAGAACGCAGCCGCGCAGCGACCAAGCTTGAAACCGAAGACTGGGTAGAATTGGCCGCCGGCGAGACCAGCTTCGTCGGTTACGATGAAACGCAGTGCGAAGCCAAAATATTAAAGTACCGCAAAGTCAAAAACAAAGGCAAAGAATTTTACCAATTGGTTTTGGACAAAACACCTTTTTATGCGGAAGGCGGTGGACAAGTGGGTGACAAAGGACTTTTGCAAAGTGCCAATGATATCGTCCGCATTTTTGACACCAAAAAAGAAAACAACCTGTGGGTGCATTTCACCGAACAATTGCCGGATCAATTTGACGCAACTTTTCATGCGCAAATCGATGTCGCGCATCGAACCGATGTGACCAGTAATCACAGCGCAACACACCTCCTGCATGAAGCATTGCGTCAGGTGCTGGGAACGCATGTGGAGCAAAAAGGCTCCTTGGTCAATGCCGAGGCCTTGCGATTTGACTTCGCTCATTTCTCAAAGATGACCGATGAAGAATTAGAGCGCACAGAAAACATCGTGAATCAACGTATTCGTCAATCCTTGCCGTTGGTCGAAAATCGATCTATGGCCATCGATGACGCTCGACAAACAGGTGCTATGATGTTGTTCGGAGAGAAGTATGGCGAACGGGTGCGTGTGATTCAGTTTGGCACATCCATTGAGCTCTGTGGTGGTACGCATGTACAAAACACCGCCGAAATTGGATTTTTCAAATTGCGCAGCGAAGCCGCAGTGGCCGCTGGCGTGCGCCGAATCGAAGCCATTTCTTCCAACAATGCCCTTGCGTATTTGAAGAATGAATTGAGCACCTTGGACGAAATTCGTCAATTGCTCAAGGCAAAAGATCCATTGAAAAGTGTGCAGGATTTGATGCAGAAGAACAACGATTTGCAAAAACAAATCGACGCAATGAACAAAGAGAAAGCGCAGCAAATCAAAAAACAATTGATGCCACTATTCAACGAAATAAACGGTATAAACTATTTGGCCACCCACGTGGATTTGGAAGCCGCTGAATTGAAAGACATCGCTTTTCAGATGCGCGCTGAAATGACCAATATGTTTGCTGTTTTTGCTGGTGAGTCGGGCGGCAAGGCTACGTTGACTTGTGTGATGAGCGACGATGTAATGACCTCCAAAAATCTGAATGCCTCCAACATCATCCGCGACTTAGCCAAAGACATAAATGGCGGCGGCGGCGGACAAGCCTTTTTTGCGACTGCCGGTGGCACCAAACCCGAAGGATTGAATTCGGCATTGGAGCGAGCCCAGGTTTTTATACAATAACTTTTCATTTTCGAATAAAACACAAAGTCCAGTATCAGATACTGGACTTTTTTTTTGAAGCAGATTATTGAGTTGCCATCAGCCTTTTCAGCTATACTTCTGCTGATCTACACACGAAACACTCCAGGAAAAATTCATATTTATCAACCTTGTTTATGGAATCGTCGCTCCTTTTTTATCTGCAATTAAACGGAATACTTTTTCTAAATGCTTCCAACATTTAATTACATTCGTTCAAACAATTGAAACTTCTAAATTGTCCAATACTTTAATTCCATGAGAACAAATTTCTTTCCTCAAGCGTGTTTAAACCATTCAGAAAGACTCTATCCCATCAACCTCTTTAAATTACTCATCAAGGATCCTATCAGCACAATTCAGCAGCACGTCCAAATATTGAATACCACAGGGCAACTGGTGTGGACAGGCGAATTAGAACCACTTCAATCAGAAATGGTTATCGCGATTGATGAGATTCAATCCGGGCTTTATCATCTTTTGATCACTAGTTCGCAAGGTTCGCAATCTCGTTCTTTTTACAAAAAATAATAATCAAAACCCAGTGCCGCATTTGCAGAACTGGGTTTTCTAATTGTCGCATAATGAAACACTTCATTCTCCTTGCCATGTCATGGCTATTTGTTTTGTCGCACTCTCTCGGACAATATATTCACTTCAACAATGTCTATCAGTCTGACCCCATAGCAAATTCATTGCCTTACTTTTTATATGACCTACATCATTCATACTATTTGTATGGATTAAACAATGACAGCAACTTCAACCGCACGATGAACTTCTGGAACATCGACAGAAATGGCATTCAAAACGAATTCTACGTTTTCACTCAAGAACAAAATGTATACGTGAACACTTATTTTACTGGCATTCAATCGG
>JAIYCK010000356.1 GCA_027488055.1 Flavobacteriales bacterium
GCATTGCATGCTGAGCTGTCGCAACGCGATCCAGTGTATTTCAATAAGGTCGATCGTTCCAATCCTCATCGACTGATGCGCGCCATAGAGGTTTCACGCATTGCAGGTGCACCCTACAGCGAAATGCTCACAGGTCAAGTGCGGTCATTGCCATTCGATATATTAAAAGTAGGCCTTACCGCTCAGCGCGAATTTTTGTATCAGCGCATCAATGAGCGCGTCGATGCTATGGTTGAACACGGCTTGATAGAAGAAGTGCGCAGTCTTTATCCATATCGCCATTACGACGCCCTCCAAACCGTTGGTTACAAAGAAATATTCGAATGCATCGAAGGTGACACAGCGATGGAAGCAGGCATCGAAAAAATCAAGCAGCACACTCGCCAATACGCCAAACGCCAGCTCACTTGGTGGCGGCGGGACGTCACTGTAAACTGGGCAGCCATCGATCAAGGCGGCCAACTGCTCTCCTTTGTGAAAGGGCTGATCTAAACACACAATCCCAAAGACCGTTACATTCTAAGGTCCTGCGTTGCAGGTCCTTCTCAATTGTTTGAGATCCTTTGCTTCGCTCTGGAAGACAATTCGATACGACACACAATCGCTTGGCCATCCAGATCATACATCTCTGAATGCCTATCAAGGCCAAGCGCACTATCCTCACACTTCACCTTGTCTTCCTGAGCGCAGCGAAGGATCTTACCCATTGAAACGCCCATACACATAGAACTATCTTTTCCATTTCAACACTCACGCGCAGCGAAGGATGGTTCCAGAGCCTGTCGAAGGATGGTTCCAGAGCTTGTCGAAGGATCTCACATATTGAAACGCAAACACTTATAGTAGTATATGCGCCATTTCAACACATATGCGCAGTGAGGGATCTTACCCATTGAAACGCCCATTCTCATAGAAGTATCTTTTCGATTTCAACACAGGCGCGCAGCGAAGGAAGGTTCCTGAGCTTGTCGAAGGATCTCACATATTGAAAAGTAGGTACTTATTTTTACCAGTATGACCTGATTCCTTATTTTAATATTCGGCTGTTCTAGTCGGATAATTTTAAAATAGTGTAACATTTTAAGTTTTGATTTGGTAGAAAGGCTAACCCAACGAATTAAACTCTTATTAAACGGAGTGTGATTCAATCATAGACTGAACCCTTACTAAAAATCAATGCGAACAAAATCGTACACCCTCCCTGTCGATGTTGTGTTTGTAAGTGTGAATCCCATTGCCCTCACACCCTCAAAACTTCCATCCAAAAAAACATTGTTTCACTATCCAACGACCCTATTGGTTGGCCTCATCGTGGTCGCCTCTGTGCTTTTTGGACCGCGGTCGTATGGCCAGCTCGTCGTGAATGAGTCAGCCTCGATCGCTACGATGACCAATCTCATACAAGGCTCCGGTGTGACGATCTCCAATTTTGTGGTGACCAAAGGACAAGACCGACAGGTTGCTTCCTTTGTGAATACCAACAATGCTAACAATCCATTGACCATCCCGAATGGGGTATTGTTATCCACGGGAAGTGGCACCAATGCGGTGGGTGCAAATAACAATGGAGGTGTTTCCTATAACAACAACGTGACTTGGAATGACCCTGATCTATTAGCATTGGGAGCATTGGCCAACATGGACGTGGTCATTGTTGAATTTGATGTGGTTCCCAAGACGGATACCATGCAGTTGCAATTTCAATTTGGCTCTGAAGAGTATTTGGAATACACCTGCAGTTCATATAACGATGTATTCGGATTTTTAGTAAGCGGTCCTGGTATTACAGGGCCCTATTCCAATAACGCACAAAATTTTGCAAAGCTGCCCGACAACACACCTGTTTCCATTGGTACAGTGAACCAAGGAGTGCCTGGTTCTTTTGGTAGTGCAGGCAATTGCGCCAGTTTGGCGAATGCCGCTTTTTTTACCGACAATACCGGTAACGCTTTCATTCAAGCCGATGGGATCACCAAACGATTGTCGGTCAAAGGACTTGTGACGCCGTGCGCTACGTATCACGTAAAGTGTGTGTTGGCAGATGCGGGCGACAATGTATATGACTCCTTTGTTTGGCTCGATGGATTCACCGCATTGGGACAAGCTGTCACCTTTGCTCCGCTCGTGGCCAATCAAGCGCTGATTGAAGGTTGCAATTCTGTGACATACCAGGCAACACGCGTGGGTGATATGAGCGTACCATTGACCGTGTCGTTGGCGTATGCTGGAACAGCCACCAATAACACGGACTATTATGGCGGCCCTTCAAGTTTCGTGTTCAACGCAGGGGAATCGACCAAACAATTTACGATTTATCCTTTGCAAGATGCCCTTACCGAAGGCACCGAAACACTCAATATCACCGCCTCATGGAATGTCTGCACAAGTGCATTCAATGTGTCATTCCCACTCACCATAGCAGACAAAACGCTCACGGTAGCGAGCACCTCAAATATGACCGCGAATGTGGCTCCGGGGTCGTGCGCAGCAGTAGTGAATTATACGACGCCTGCAGCGGTGATGAATTGTGGTACATGCTATAGTTCAAATACTTTGAGTGGGTATACTTTCATCGGTACGCTCAACGGACAGAGATATTTTAGAAGTAATTCCAGTATGACCTGGGCGCAAGCTGACTTGGCTGCCAAGAATTTGGGTGGCCATCTTGCAACCATCACCAACGCAACAGAAAATGCGTTGTTCAATGGCCTGGGTTTACACTGGATAGGATATACCGATCAAGTAGTAGAAGGTACTTGGAGATGGTGCACAGGCGAAACAATGAGTTATACCAATTGGGCGCCTGGCGAACCAAACAACTCTGGCAATCAAGATTATGCAGCGGTCAATTTTACAAGCAATGGCCAATGGGATGACGCAGGTGCGACCTCTTCAATGCCTTATATCTTGGAATTTGATTGCGCTACGATCACACGCACTGCGGGTTTAGCGAGCGGATCCAGTTTTCCAATTGGCACTACCGTGGTGACTCACACTGCAACGATGGCCAATGGTCAAACCGCTACATCCTCGTTCAATGTGGTAGTAACAGACAATGTAGCGCCGACGCTCACTTGTCCATCCAATCAAACTGTATTTGTTGGATCCAATGGCAGCATCACCTTGGCCGATTATCGCAACAATGCAACTGTAACAGACAACTGCACAGGCACCATCACCCGCACCCAGTCACCCGCTGTGGGGACTGTGATTAGCGGTGTTGGAACAACGGTGGTTACAATCACATCCACCGATGCGGCAGGAAATGCAAGCACTTGTACATTCAATGTAGTGAGACAAGATAACACACAACCCACACTTACTTGTCCGTCAAACGTTAACATCAACTTGAATAATTCATGTAATCACACCTTAGCGGACTATCGATCCAATGCAACGGCTACCGACAATGTGACCGCGAGCGGATCGCTTGTGCGCACTCAGTCACCAGCGCCTGGAACCGTGCTAACGGGCGGTGGGGTAACGCCAGTGACGATCACCGTAACCGATGCTGCAGGAAATGCAAAGACATGCACATTCAACGTAACACGTATAGAAAATACACCACCCACCATTACGTGCCCATCATTGCAAACTGTTTATTTAAATAGTGCAGGTACAGTCACCTTGGCTAACTACGCCTCTACAGCGGTGATGAATGACAACTGCACGGCAAGCGGCTCATTGGTGCGCACTCAAAATCCAGCGGCGGGATCTGTCCTCACGGGCACTGGCCAGATTCAAGTGACACTCACTGCGACAGATGGAGCGGGCAATAGCACCAATTGTTCTTTCAACGTGAACAAGGTGGACAATACAGC
>JAIYCK010000070.1 GCA_027488055.1 Flavobacteriales bacterium
ATTCGCTGTCCAAAAAAATGAGCAAGCTATTTTTCTTGCGGATCAATAATTCACATTTCCAAGCCGCAACCTGCGCTCAATAATTGGAATTTCGGGGGGTTACGATACTACATGCTCGTGAGGTCTGAAATGCGTTGAGATGCATTCATCTTCGTATGTGGTTTGGTGAATTTGCCGAAGAGCCTTATATTAGATGAACCAAGACAGTGTTTCAAATTTGAGAGTCATATGCAAAGTGTATCAGAATTAAACCCCAAAGAAGCGCTCAAGCATTTTTTTGGGTTCGATAAATTCAAAGGTTTGCAAGAGGACGTGATCAACTCTGTGTTGGCAGGTAACGATACATTCGTGATCATGCCAACAGGGGGTGGTAAATCATTGTGCTACCAATTGCCAGCCCTTATGTCCGAAGGTACTGCGATCGTTGTGTCACCATTGATCGCATTGATGAAAAATCAGGTGGACTCCATGAGGGGATTCAGCGAACAGGATGGAATTGCACACTTCATCAATTCTTCTTTGAATAAGTCCGAGATCATGCAGGTTAAATCGGATATTCAAAATGGACATTGTAAACTTTTGTATGTAGCGCCTGAATCACTCAACAAAGACGAAAATGTGGAGTTTTTCAGAAGTGTGAAGATCTCCTTTGTTGCGATTGATGAGGCACATTGTATTTCAGAATGGGGTCATGATTTCAGACCTGAGTATCGCCGACTTAGACCGATCATTGAGCAAATAGCTGATGTGCCTATAATGGCACTCACTGCAACGGCCACTCCCAAGGTTCAACAGGACATTCAAAAGAACCTAGGGATGATGAACGCACAGGTTTACAAAGCCTCCTTCAATCGACCTAATTTATATTACGAGGTACGGGTCAAGAACAACATTGGCAAACAGATCATTCAATATATCAAAGCCAATGCAGGCAAAAGTGGCATCATTTATTGCTTAAGTCGACGTAAGACGGAGGAAATCGCTGAATTATTGCAGGTCAATGGTATCAAGGCATTGCCTTACCATGCAGGTATGGATAGTGCGCAGCGCAACCGTGTGCAAGATCAATTCTTGATGCAAGATGTAGACGTTATTTGCGCCACAATCGCATTTGGAATGGGCATCGACAAACCAGACGTGCGATTTGTGATTCACCACGATATTCCCAAATCGCTAGAAAGCTACTACCAAGAAACGGGACGTGCAGGCCGTGATGGTGGTGAAGGTGTTTGCGTCGCCTTTTATTCGCCTAAAGACATTGAGAAACTTGAGAAATTTTTGCACGGCAAACCGGTTGCAGAGCAAGAAATCGGCATGTTGCTGTTGCAGGAAGTCATCGCGTATTCTGAGACGGCCATGAGCCGCAGACAATATTTACTGCATTATTTCGGTGAGGAATGGGATCCCGTCCATGGCGAAGGCAACGGGATGGACGACAATTCGCGCAATCCAAAGGAGAGCATCGAAGGAATGGACTATGTATCCGCGCTATTGGGTTGTATTGACTCATTCAATGAACTGCACAAGTCTGCTTTCATTTGCAAAGTTGTGTGTGGAATTAAAACATCGGAAATCACTACCTACAAAGGACATACGAGTAAATATTTCGCCATCGGTAAGGAGGATGGAGAAAAATTCTGGAATGCCATTTTGCGCCAAATGTTTGTAAGGGGTTTGGTCACCAAAGAAATTGAAACATATGGTGTATTGAAGATATCTGAATCTGGGCGGGCATTCATGAAAGCGCCAACCAGTTTCCCTATCGTGAAGGAGCAAGAAATTGGCGAGGTCGACGACGATGACTTGATCATTCCAAAACAAGGAGGTGGTGCTGTTGACGAAGTGCTCTTTGGCATGTTAAAGGAACTGCGTCAGAAGATGTCAAAGGAAAAGGGCATCCCACCCTATGTCATCATGCAGGATCCTGCCATGGAGGAGATGTGCACCCAATATCCGATCACACTGGATGAAATAGCTCAGATTGGAGGTGTTGGAAAGGGAAAGGCCATGAAATTCGGACAGCCATTTATCGATCTCATTGAAAAGTATACGGTCGAGAATGACATCGAAAGACCCATCGACTTTGTGGTTAAAAGCGCTGGCCATAAAAGCACCCACAAAGTACAAATCATCCAGAATATCGACAAGCGTATACCATTGCAAGACATTGCCAAGGGCTTGGGCAAATCGATGACCGAATTAATTGATGAATTGGAAGCCATCGGGAATTCAGGAACCAAACTCAACATTCAATATTTTATTGATGATGAACTGGACGACGAACAACAGGAAGAAATCATGGATTACTTCATGCAAAGCGAATCTGACAGCATCCGGGAAGCCGAGGTTTATTTTGATGGTGACTACGAAGAAGAACAGTTGCGATTGATGCGAATAAAGTTTATGAGTGAGGTAGCTCACTAATAAAAGGGTATAAGACCGAATGAAAATTCGGTTTTTTTTATTGCCCATCAGCGCAGTTGCAGGGAGGCGACATAATAACCTTGCAATCGGGAAGAAGAGCTGTCAAACGGTCTTGTGTCTCATAACTGATGTTATTGTGGAGTAGATCAAGGACACGCAAATTTGGAAGATCGCTTAACTGATCAGGGTATTCTTCTAGCGGATTGTCATACAAAACAAGCTCCTCAAGCAGGGTGCAATGTTGAATCTGGGTGCTAAGTGTTGATAGGATATTGTCTGCGACATTCAAGTATCTGATGTGAGTGAGTTGCCAAATACCATCTGGAAGATCGTAGATTTCGTTGTGCGCCATATTGATACTTTCGAGATTAGATAGCTTACTAATCTCATCAGGCAATGAATCAATTTTGTTCTTTTCCAGGTTCAGTTCAATCAAGTTTGAGAACTGCAATATTTCCACTGGAAATACATTCAGTTTTTGTTTTCTTAAATCCAACCGATAGACTTGATCTGGTTGCTGGATCGCTGATTCAATGGATGTGAACACGGGTAAACTATCCCATTCAAAACGCAATGCAGACTGAGCATGGCAGGCCATCACCCAGTTGAACAGGAGCGTAAGTAGGATTTTATTCATTGAAAGTGAATATGTGCGTTTTGAATATCTGCGTTGATTTGGTTGGTCAATTCAACGATTGAGCCAAATTTTTGTTCTGACCTCAAGCGGCAAATAAAACGTAAGCGCACCGATTTATTGTATAAATCTCCATGGTAATCGATGGCGTGGGCTTCAATGTGTGTGTGTACAGTACCTTCGAAGGTAGGCCGAATCCCTATGTTAACTACTGCGCGCAATGAACCATGATCAGTGTCCAACCAAGCGGCATACACACCGTGAGCAGGTATCTGTTTCAGCTCATAATGCGGTTGGATATTCGCGGTGGGAAATCCGATCGTTTGACCCCTGCCATCACCATGAACGACATGTCCATCAACTGAATAGCAATAGCCAAGTAATTTATTGGCATGTTCTAGCTCGCCAAGCTCAATGGCCTTTCGAATCTTGGTTGAACTAATTTCCGCAGTGTCAATTTGTTGTGCTGGAATCTCGTACACATGATATCCAAAGGTCTCGCTGAGCTCCATGAGGGTCTCATGGTTGCCTTCTCGGTTTCTGCCAAAGCGGTGGTCGTAGCCGATTACCAAAGTGTGAATATGCATCCCATTGACAAGCAAGTCGCGCACATAATCGTACGCAGGCATACGCGCAAATTCGCGTGTAAATGGAAGTATCATGAGGTGATCGAGGCCCGCAGCTTCCAACAGGGAAGCTTTCTCGTCTGGACTATTGAGCAACTGCAATCCGTGGTCATCGGGGTAAAGAACCATGCGAGGATGCGGATAGAATGTCAGCAATGCAGATTCGCCGTTCGCTTCTGAAGCGAGTGACTTCAGTTTTTGGAGTATGGTCGCATGCCCCAAATGCACGCCATCGAAAGTACCGATGGTGACAATTGGATTTGGCACCTGTTTAAAGGTTTCGAACGAGGTATGTGTGATCACGGAATGGAGCTAAGAAGCACAAAGGTAGTGCGAGAGGTTAGAAAAAAGAAAACCCGGCTTAGGGCCGGGTTTTTAAAATATTTAAGGCAAGCCTTTATTTGCTCACAACCAATTGGGTGCTAACCATAGAGGCGCCATCCAAAACGATGTTAAGCATGTAATTACCAGCTGCGATATCGCTCACATTCAAATCAAAGCTTTGTGTACCTGCGTTGAAAATACCTTTGTTGGCATAGGTCATCAATCTACCTTGCATATCGCGGATTTCATAAGCTACGGCTTTCGCGTTGTCCAATGTGAAATTGACACGAGTGGCATTGATCGCTGGATTTGGACCAACGCTTAGACCGCTCAACAAAGAAGCGTTTTCTGATACATTCACACGCTCGTCAATGATCAAACGAATGGCTGGGCTATCATCAGTAAGTCCGGTCAAACCAAAGAACCAAATGAAGGTACCATCGGTTGTTTCGGCCCAAATACCAGTTGAGAAGTCCACATCTTGCTCTCCGGTTGATTGTACTCCCAATTCTTGTGTGGTTTCGTCATTGGTTTGAATACCTGCGAAATAACGCGCACCAGCTGCTAGCTCTACTGCATCATCGAAAGGCAAATAATAGGGGTACGATTGGTTTCCAGCTGGAGTCCAGTCCGCATCAACTTCAAATTCAGCGCCGCCTACAGTTTCTGCATCGGTCAAATTATAGTCATCTCCTTGCTGCAACAAAACCGCTGTAATGGGACAGTTGGTGTCGGTAGAGCTATCGAAACGAACGGTAATACCATAGGCTGTTGAGCCATCGGTGTTCACTGTCAAGTAAGAGCCGTAACCAACTGGAGCAAATGGATCAGCTGCAGTTCCTGTGCCAGCAAACGGGCGCATATCGTCATTGAGATTGGTAATATCATCGTGGCCATACTCGTCCAAAGTGATGCTAAACGCTTTGGTCATGGTGTTGTTTGCGGGTGTAGCATCTTCATTGGCGTAGGTCACCGTAGTGCGCACGCTGTATTCACCGATTGCAGTTGGCACCCAATTGGTAGATACAAAAACAGTGTCGTAGAAATCAGCTGGATTTGGAAGGTCAGCGATCGCGAGCATTTCAACATCTTGTGAAGCGGTAGCAACTACTGTATTTGTGGCATCAAGTACTTCGCAAGTGATGGTAGCTGATTGTGTGTTGGTACCCGCATTGCGGTACATTGTGCCTACAATCATACCTCCTAGGTCTGCTGGATTCGCAAGAGCTAGTGGAATTGCGCGGTATTCAAAATCTTGCAATACATCGCCTGTAGAGACATAGGTGACTTCCACGTCGTTTTGCACGGTGTTAGGATAAATAAGTACATCATCCACACCCCAGAAGTAGTGAGAGTGTGTAGAATTACCATTGGCTTGCCATCCGAAACGGATTTGTACAGCTGCTTCACCAGCAGCGACGCCTGAAATGTCGATAGCTGTGAGCAATGGATTCGCGCTAACGTCGTTGGCACCGCCTGTAAAATCTGGCGCACCATCAAAAACGACCCAAGTAGCACCACCGTCGTTGGTTACTTCTACGAAAATCGGACGATCATCGGCGCAG
Source organism: Flavobacteriales bacterium (assembly GCA_027488055.1). Classification (GTDB taxonomy): domain Bacteria; phylum Bacteroidota; class Bacteroidia; order Flavobacteriales_D; family Sanyastnellaceae; genus CANHSF01. The sequence continues at coordinate 5,574 of JAIYCK010000070.1, forward strand.
CAATAGCGAAATGTTTGCTCAAAGCTCAAAATGGCAGAAGTTTGAGCCGACATATCAATTACAGGAGAAGTCAAATAGCCTGTGACTGCCTCTGCAGGATTGTCTGCTGCGATTTCGCCTCCTTGAAACAAGTCAGCATCAAAAATCATCCAACCGTTGTCTGCAGTTGTAGAAGCAAGGCCTTCAGTAGGATCTGAGTAAAATCCAGCTGGACTCGCAGCTGTAGCGAGCATCCAAATAGCATCATTACCAGAATCATCGATAGTCCATTCACCGATGCCGTTGTTTCCAGCAGCACCGTTGGCAAAATCTTCAGAGAAGAAAGCAGCACCACGGTTGGCTGCGTTGAATTGAGCTAGTTGCGTTTCACCGGCTTCTTTCGAAGCGCGAACTTCTTCCTCGCTAAGCACACGAGGTTTCAATTTTAATACGTGTTGCCCATTGATACTTTGTTTCTGCTGAGCGGAAGCAAATGCAGCAGTACCAAGTGCAAATAGGAGTGTAAAAATTCTTTTCATTCTCTGATTTTTATTTTTTAGATAATTGAATGTGTTTAAGGGCGATGGATCTGGAGGAGCGACTTAAGCTTCACTTGATATCCAACTTCCTAATTCTTGGGAAAAATACACATAAAAGTGTTTTACCCCTAACAGAAAAAAAAAGATAAAGGCCCCAAGAAGGGGCCTTTAACTTTTATTGACAATCACTCATGCTGAGCAATTGGGATCATATTAGCGAACAATCAACTCACCAGTTACAGACTCAGCGCCTGCAACTACAGTGTAGGTATAAGCACCTGGAGCCATTGTAGCGGCATCAATGCTGAATTTACCTTGAGCTACATTGCTGTTAGATTGTTGTGTTGCAACAATGCGACCAGTGATGTCACGCACAATCAATTGCGCGATTGCATTAGTTGACATGTTGTAAGCAACAGTTGTCAAACCATTGGTTGGGTTTGGATATACATTCGTGCGGATAGCGCTAGTGTTTGCAGAAACCTCGCTGACAGCGATGTTCGGATCAAGTACCAAACGAACTGCTGGAGTCCAGCTCCAACCGTTGAACCAGTTTACTGCATCGCCAGAACCAAAAGGACCGTAGTTTACAGTACCCAAATCTTCGTCCAATACGTCTGCACGGATGTACATACGATCAGAACTTTCGAATTTGCGGATCTCAGCAACATACAATGCGCCAGTAGCAACATCTACAGCACCAGATTCAGTGAAGCCAATAGTCATATAACCAGCATCGATCATAGCGGCAGTCACAGTGAATTCAGGAGAGAAAGCAATGGCTTCCAAGTCTTGGATATCTGTACCAACCAAGTAAAGAATAGCTTGGCAAATCGTACCTGCGGTTGTATTTGGACCAAACCACACTTGAATACCACCAGCTTGAGCGTCAGCATTGATACCATAGATGGCACCTACTGCAACTTCGTCATCGATATCCCAGCCACGTTGAACCGGAGCTTCATCTGTGTTGTGCGCATATACAGCGTCAGTCACTTCAAAATCTTTGCTCATTGTGTTGAAAGTAGCCTCATCATCGTTTGGAACAGTTACTGTAGCAGTGTACGTGCCAACAGCTGTACCAAAGTTGATTGGTGTAGACCATACAGTATCTACTGCACCTGCAGTGATTGTAGAGTCGATGGTAACAAGGTTACCATTGATAGACATCTCGATAGGAGCATTCACTTGGTCGTTGAAACCATAATTTGCCACCACACCACCGATCACAAGGTCAGTAACCTGTGAAGTTGGGATTGCAGTGTATTCGAAATCTCCAAGGATATCACCGTTGTAAACTTTCATTACATTCAAGTCATTGGCGAATGTTTCGAAGATTTCTACATCGTCAACCATCCACGCATAACCCCATGTACCTTTCCAACGGAAACGCAAGTAAACTGAATCTTGCAAAGCAGCAGCTTCAGTGATATTGAAAACAATTGTAGTTGGATTGTTTACTGGATCTTGAGTTTCCATAGTTGGCCAGCACTCAAAGCGCGTACCTGCTGGAGCTTCACTTACTTCATAAGTGTTAGGATCTGGCCAAGTAATACCGTCAGTAGAAACCTCTACCAAGCAGTATTCGCTGCCATCGCTAGAACCATTGTCCCACATACGATAGAAAGTCTGGAACTTCAAGCTTACGTTGGCATAAGCGCTCAAGTCGATAGGTTGAGCATTTTGAAACCAGCAGTTTTCAACCCAAGTGCCACCTACGTCGCCACCAAATACGTCAGAATCGACCATCATAAAGCCATTTGCAGCGCTTGGTGAAGCGATTGGATCGATAGCCGCTGGGCCAGTTGGTCCAGTAGTAGTACATTCAAAGTTGATACCAGTGATAAAATCAGTGTATCCTTCGTCAAAAGCATTGTAAAGCTCCCAGTCAGAGCAATTGCTAAAATCGTTAGAGTAGATAGTTACACGGTCAGCTGGCAACTCATATTGTTGAGTGGTGTTGGCTGACTCTCCGCGCCCAGATTGGCGTCCAGAAGAAGCAGGATTCTGCTTATATTGAGCAGAAGCACTAGCTACAGCAATGATTGAACATGCAAGTAAGTAGATTTTTTTCATTTGTTTGAATTAAGATTAAACTGAATAAGGTTCTTTACAGGTCGCCAAATATAAATCATTCGATGCAAATCAATGCAAGGAGGTGAATTAAAATAAAGCGGAATAGAACAGATACCAGTAGAGGTGAAAAAACCCTACCGCTGCTATTGGTTGGCGGCCTTATTGAGCGCTTTTTTTTCGACTCTGGCTGAAATGAAAATACTGATCTCATAGAGCAATAGAAGCGGCATGGCCACTACGATTTGGCTTGTGACATCGGGAGGAGTAAGGATGGCTGCAAGGATGAGATTCACCACAAAGGCATGTTTGCGGTATTTTTGCAGGAAGGCTGAGGTCACCAGGCCGATTTTGGTCAGAAAATAAATCAATACTGGCAATTGAAAGAGCAGTCCTGTTCCGAATACCAATGATGTGGTGAGCTTTAAATACGAAAGCAAGGTAGGCTCAGCTTTGACGTCAGCAAAGGTATAGTTGCCCAAAAATTGGATCGAAAGAGGCGTGAGCAGAAAGTAACCGAAGGTTATACCTGCAAAGAACAGCAATGACACATACATCACGATCCCCCGCACTTTGAGCTGTTCTTTGCGATGAAGACCGGGCTTAATGAACTGCCAGATTTGCCAAAACACAAACGGGAAGGCGACGATCAATCCGCCGACAAGGCATACCATGATGTCAGCGTTCATATTGCCCGCCATGGTGGTGCTCTGAAGAGTCATGGTCGGAGGTGCTAGACAGAGTGCATCACCTAGACCAATTTTTTGGCCCCACGCGCAAAATGCTTGATAGGTTACAAAATCCGGTTTGCGCGGACCCATGATCACATCGTTGACTACAAAGTCGTGAAAATAAACCACGCAACATACACCAGCAACTAACCAAAGCACTGCTCTGAATAGGTGTTTGCGCAACTCCTCGAGGTGTTGCAAAAAGGACATGTCTTTGGATGGTTCTTCGGCCACTGCGTTGGATTGGTGTGCAAAAGTAACAAAACCAGCACGATTGCCTGGGTTTGGATGCTTTTAGAATATACCTTCTTTCAAAATGTCATGTAAATGAACGATTCCAGCATACTTCCCATTTTGGGTGACCACCAATTGGGTGATACTATATTTTTCCATCCACTGAAATCCCTGCACAGCCAATTCTTCGAAGTCAATGGTTTTGGGTTTTTTGTTCATGATGTCGGACGCCTTTAGCAGATTGATATCCATGTTTTTTCGCTCCAACATGCGTCGAATGTCTCCGTCGGTGATTACGCCTACTAATTTATTTTTATCCACCACAGCGGCCGCTCCGAGGCGTTTCTGCGAGATTTCAGCAATGACATCTTTGATAGGCGCAGAGGACTTGACCAATGGTTTGATTCCACTTTGCACGAGATCACCTACCCGCAGGTAGAGTTTTTTTCCGAGTGCTCCTCCAGGGTGGTAGCGCGCGAAATCTTGAGCGGTAAACCCGCGACTTTGCATAAGAGCCATGGCCAATGCATCACCCATGGCCAATTGCGCGGTGGTGCTTGTAGTAGGTGCTAAATTATGGGGACAGGCTTCACGATCTATGGGGGTATGCAACAAGTAGTCGCTATTTAGGCCAAGAAAACTAGTGGCATTGGCTGCCATGCCAATTAGCGGATTGCCGAGGCTTTTCACCAGTGGCACCAACACCTTGATCTCGGGGGAATCGCCGCTTTTGGATATACAAAGTACCATATCCTCTTTCTGCACATTGCCCAAGTCACCATGGATGGCATCGGCTGCATGCATGAAAATAGCTGGCTGACCCGTACTATTAAAAGTAGCGACCAGTTTCTGAGCAATGTTGGCACTTTTTCCAATACCCGTGATGACCAATCGTCCTTTGCTTTTCAAAATCATTTGACATACCACATCAAAAGACCGGTCAATGCGCTCAGCTAGCTGCATCAAGGCTTCTGCTTCCATGCGCAAGGTGGCTCGAGCTATTTGTATGGTATTCGTTTTTTTTGCCATGATTCATCCGTAAAGTAACATCCAAACACTCCGTGTGTCGGTAGCGCAAAGGTATATAAAAGGCCAATCATGGAGTTTCTTTTCCGATTCTAGCCGCACCCTTATTGGTGTGAATGATAAGTATCACTGCGGACATATACAAGGGGATCAAAGGAATTTTAAACCGCACCAATGCACCGAAATTCGAGGTGCTTAGGCCAATCATGAATGCGAAAATTATAGAAAACAAAAGGCTGTATAAGATGATGGGGTTGTCGGAAATGAGCTGCCCAACTCGTTTTCGTTTAAGGGTATATAAGGCATAAAGAGTCAAGCTAAAGATCACCAAATTCTCAAGACCACTGATGAGCATCACCACATTCTTGCTTTCAAAGATCCAAGGTCGGTATAAACCAGCTATGGTGGCCTGTGGGAATTTACTCATGGCTCCGCCTAAGCTCGCATCCCAATTACCAATATCGAAACTATTGCCTTGATAATACTCTTGTTTCAAGTCAGTTTGCGTAATGACGGCGGTTTTTAGTGCTCGATCGATGCTGAATTTGCCGAAATAAGAGCCCATGTAA
>JAIYCK010000208.1 GCA_027488055.1 Flavobacteriales bacterium
ATTGTTGCTTTGGTAGGCGAGGATACAACACAATTAAAGCAACAGCCGGCCACAATTTGGTACAAATGGCCAATCCCATAGCAAAACCAGCTGCGTTAAAATATTCAAGCTGAATAGCCCAAATCAAACCTAGCATAAAGGTGACGACCAACAGTTCTGGATGCAATTGACCAATGCCTTCGATCAATACAAATGGATTGAACGCATACCAAATGACTTGCCAACCGGGACGGCCATATACAATGAGCAAGCGATAAAGCAACCAAATATTAAGTATGTCGAAAAGTATAAAAACAAAGCGCAGTTGAACTGGATTGCCTGTTGAATTGGAAGTCAAAGCCCATATGTATTGACAGACCGGTGGATATGGGGAATGATAGGATGCGCTATTCATACGATTGAATAGCTCTGTCCAATCATTCTTGCGGTCATCCTCTATCGGCGCCTGATGATACGGACTTTCCAAGTTCTTTACCTTGAGCCCATCCCAAAAAAATCGATACACATCATCGCTCCAATGCACAGGCGTAAATAATAGTCCCAATCGAATTGCAATTGAAAACACAAGGATTTCGCGCCAAGAAATGGAACGGCCATGATAACCAATCAATATAAAAACCAAAGCACCAGCGGCAATCGTGCAAAGGAACATTGGCGTTGCTTCGCGTGGGATATAACTAAGAATGGTAAAGACAAAACCAAATAACAATACATATAATAAAATCCTCAACCAAAAGGGGACGGGACGTTGAATTGGTGCATCGAGATCGGTCATGTAAACTATGGCGATTGAACAGGCCCTTTCGCCTTGGATTTATCTTTTTTCCCTTTCAACATGTCTTTGAAACCTTGTAGCATTTCCTCCATGGTGTCAAATTCTTCGCGGTACAAAATACCCACACCTTGTGTATAAGGACTTTGCTGAGTACCTGCCAATTGGAAGTTATTGCTCTCATTGTATACCACTAAGCGCAATTTGCCATCTTCGGTCATTTTATATTCCACTCGAATATCACCAATCAAGTTGGTGGCATTTTGATTGGCGCTCGAGGTGCTCCTAGAAACCCCGAAATTGGTACTCACTGAGATTTTGTTATTAAATAATTGTGTATTGAGTGCCAGGGCAATGTCTTCGTTCGTGATGTCATCACCAGGACTATAATTAAAACCCAAATTGAAATCATCGCTCACTTGAGAGAGCCAATTGCTCACTTGATTACTCAAAAATTCGCTGCTTTGTGCAGCAAAGGCATTGGTGCTGTTGTGATCACTAGTGACATTGGGTGGACTCACAAAGCGACGCAATACTAGCAAAGAGAAGGCCTGACGATTCCGCTCTTGTTCGCTGCTGATGATAGAGTTTACACGGTTGCGTGTAAGACCATCCACGGTGGGTAGTACTATGTCAAAATCAATGTTTGGATTGAACATTTTATCCGTAAGTAACATTTCCAAATTGACGGGCACACGCTGACCATTTTGATATTGCGGATCAGGCATCAAATCATATAAGGATGCGGATACCTTATAGACTGCCGAGAGGTTAAGCTCCGCCGAGAAAGGGTCGCCATACCAAGCGATTGTGCCACCTGGCTTGATGGTGAAGTTCTTGTTGATCAAGTTTTTAAGTGTAAAAAGATAATCGCCATTGAGCACTTCGATGACACCATACATATTAAACGTGCTAAGATTATTGATCTCCATTTTAATATGACCTTGACCATTGCCCTGCATGACATCACCGACACTTTCATCAAATATGATCTGAAATTGAGCATCGGGGGTAATGTCCAAATCAAAGTTTAGCTTCAGACCAGACAAATCCAAACCTTGGTCCTTTATGACTTCATCTTTTGAAACAAATCGGACGAAATTCTCAAATGTTTGCTCCCCGCTTGAACTCATGGGCATGGCCAAAACGGTGCCTGCTTCGCTACGCAAATTGCATTCGAACTCCAATTGATCCTCGTAGCCAAATATGTTCACGGTGCCACTCGCATAGGCTTTTCCATAATACATGGAGTTCATTTCCTCATTGGTGTTCAAGGCGAGCATTGGTCCTTTGGTGTCGATGTTAATGTCAAAGTTCCAATCCGAAAAATTATCATGAAGGATTGTTCCAATCAACGCTCCTTGATTATTGTCTTCGTCTCTCACATTGTTGCTGTCAAACGTGAACATGTCAGGATGAATGCCAATATGTTTATCCAATGCATACCGTGTATTGAGATATGGAATGAAAATACTCGCACGCTTGAGCATGGCGTCCCCAGCCAATTTAGGACTTTCAGGTTTTCCTGTAATGGTGAGCGTGCCGCTTGTATTGCCTTCTATACTCAATACATCTTCGGATAAGAATTCATTGATAAATGCCAAATCAAGATCCTGCACGGTTGCTATCAGATCCAAAGGGCTCTCTTCGTCATCGGGTCGATAAAATCCTGCAAAGTGGAGCGGCGTCATCTTATTGATGATACTTGCGCTTTGAACATCCTTTTCTAAAACACCATCAATACGCAACTTCTTTTTGATATTGTCCCATGTACTTTTCACACAGATATATCCAACCAAATAATCGTTGAGCATGAAGTCGCGCAAGGCAATATCATTTATCAAAAGCGGATTGTGGTACAAGTCGCGGAGACTTGCCGTTCCATTGATAACACCATGAAATTCGGGAGAATCTTCTAAAAACGAATTGACCATGCTAACATCCAATTCGCTAAATGTAAGCTGCATAGAAGCGGCCGATTGCTCTGATATCAAACCCTGTGCGATGAGTTTTTGCTCGCCATTGGCAATTTCAAATTGTTCAATATTAATTTCCTTTCCTTGCAAATGCGCATGACTGCCTTCTTTCACAGTCCAGTTATAGTCTTTGATTCCAAGCAAGGAGGAACCAAATCGAATATCAAAGGCGTCTTTGCTTTCTACCACAATTTTGGTGTTCAAATCACCTCGGTGCAAACTGCCTTCCTTACCCCATGCCGTCGACGTATATATGCTATCAGCCTCGGTACTGCCATTGATGGAGAAATTAGGAAAAACCAAATCACCCCCAATGGTCAATTGATCGCTTAATAAGGTCAAATAAATGCTCTCATCGGGGCGCTGGACGTCAATAAGGGAATTTTGCAATATGTGGTTTTCAAATTGAATGAACGGTGAGGATGCAATGATCTGAATATCGTTGGAAAGCTCATTTAGCAAAACCTGAACTTTCGTATCAGTGCTGATAAAAAGCTCGGGCATATAAACAGCGGTGATTTGTGTCACATCCTTGATTTCTAGTTCCAGGTTGAATTGCTGTGGCGAATGTGCATTTACTTTTCCGTCATAATGTGGAATCATTTTGGCCAGTATTCCATTCAATGCATACGGAATGGCAGCCAAATCAAAATCTCCTTCGAGCCGCATATCTGCGAGATCAGACTCCAATGTCAATAGGGGAGTGCCTTTGCGCGTGGATCGAAGATCGAATTTACTGATTTGAAAAGTATTGTCCCCAGCTGAATATTGGATATCCGCCAAGTCGATGTATCCGTCGAAATGTTCAAAATCGAAGCCGCTACTTTGAATTTGTACTTGGCCACTCACATCATGATAATTGTATTCTTCCAAAATATGAATCTGATCCAAGTTGATTTTTTGGATATCAGCTGTAAAATCGAGTAGAGGTTGATCGGTGTTAAAATCAATATTTCCATCAAAACGCATCTGCACGTTGGGATCGTCCACGTTGAATGCGCCTTGGAATCGCCGAAGTTTGAAATTGCCTTCTTCCACAGCTATTTGCGCGAAATCATAACCATTGATGCCCAAGGTTTGTATGATTCCTGTA
>JAIYCK010000362.1 GCA_027488055.1 Flavobacteriales bacterium
AGAAAGAAGAAGAAAGAAAAAGACTTATTACCCCAGAGTGCTTCCGCTGGAGCGTCAACTGCGAATCTAAACGATGGCCTTCCTCTTTGCCGCAGTATTTCTCCAGGTCGGCCTTTTTCAATTTGAACAGTTCCTCTCCGCTCATGCCATTGAGCCTCTTCTGAACGACAATATCAAATTCTTTGGCTTTGAGCCAAACCTGCACATCGGCAGGGCTCGATTCCGGAGAGATGTAAGTGGCCGGAGTCTTGCGGATGTCGAGTTTGGCTCGGCGTGCGTGGAAAATGTCCAACACATCCTTGAGCTCCTCCACCACAAGATCCTGGTTGCTCGAGCTCCTCGACATGGTCGACTTGGGCTTGGGAGTGACGGGTGTCGGCGCTGACCACAATGCAGGTGGCGGCGGCGGTGGTAATGGTAACTATGGCGGCAATGGCGGCACAGGCTGGGAAGGCGGCGGCGGTACCTTGGGTAACGGTGGTCGTCCTGGAGCAGCATTGCCCAACGAAGTAGGGCGTGTGTACCTCGGCGGTGGCGGTGGTGGTGGTGACGCCAACAACGCAACAAGCGGTGTGAAAGGAGGTGTAGGCGGTGGAATCGTTATGATCAACGCGAGCACCTTGACGGGTTCAGGCTCTATCATTAGTAACGGTAGTGTAGGTGAGCCTGGAGCTTTCGGAACTGCTCCAGATGGCGCTGGTGGCGGCGGAGCCGGCGGCACAATATTCATCAATGTGGTTAACCAATCTCCTTTAGCCAACCTATCGCTGGTAGCCAACGGAGGTAATGGTGGCAATACACTTTTTGATTTAGGTCTTGAACATGGACCAGGCGGCGGTGGCGGCGGTGGTTATATATATTATAATATCAATGGCGCATCGATCACCACAAGTGTGACAGGAGGTATTGCGGGAAGAGCTAATAATGGAAATGGAATTGCACACGATGCCACGAATGGATTGGACGGCAGTGTCAATGCCTTCATGCTGACAGATTTACCTGCGAACCTGCAAGGTTCTTCATCGAATTGTTTTGATTTCCCGATGGCCATCAACGATACAGATACCATCTCAGAAGATGCCATTGCAATTGGCAGTGTGGCAGGGAATGATACCGATCCAAGTGGAGATCTACTTACTTGGAGCGTTATCAATCAACCTGCAAATGGCAGTGTAATCATGGATGCGAATGGCGATTACACTTATACGCCCGACTTAAATTTTACGGGGAATGATACCATTCAATATTTTGTTTGTGACAATAGCTTAGCAGCTCTATGCGCAGAAGGTCAACTCATCATCACCGTGATACCAGTCAATGATCCTCCAATTGCAGCTGATGATAATCAAACAATCAACGAAGATGCCATTGCCATTGGAACGGTGGCTTCGGGTGATTTGGATGCAGAAGATACTTCTCTCGACTATACTTACTCAAGTGGTGCGCTTAATGGCGTTATCACGATCAATGCTGATGGATCGTATGAATACATTGCGAATGCGAATTTTTATGGAACCGAATCAATTGTCTACGAGGTCTGTGATTCGGAAGGACTTTGTGATACGGGTCTTTTGACGATCACGGTGCTGCCTGTAAATGATCCACCACTTGCGCAAGATGATAATGAATCAGTTGATTCTGGGACCATTCTAAATTCGTCAGTAGCTGGAAACGAGAATGATCCTGATGACAATGATCTTGTATTTAGTTTGTTGGGTACTGCCCTCAACGGTACGATTGTCATGAATGCAGATGGTTCATATACATATGAGCCCAATGTGAGTTTTTTGGGTTCTGAAACGTTGACTTATCAAGTTTGTGATACCTCTGGATTGTGCGATCAAGGTGTCTTGATCATAGAGGTCATTATTGCTGATTCAGATGGAGATGGTATTACAAATGCGGACGAAATTCTTTTAGGTTCAGATCCAAATGATCCTTGTGATCCAAACATCAATGCCCTTGCTACCAATGACTGCGACAACGATGGTTTGGACAATGCGGGTGAAATCACAGCAGGTACAGATAACACCCTTGCTGATACTGATGGCGATGGTATCAATGATGGCGACGAAGTTGTTTTAGGAAGCGATCCTTTGGAAGCGTGCAGTCCCAATCCAATTGCTATAGCCACCTTAGATTGTGACAATGATGGATTAGATAGTGCTGAGGAAACGAATGCTGGAACCGATCCAATTGATGCCGATTCCGATGACGATGGAATCAATGATGGCGACGAGGTGAGTAATGCGACCGATCCATTGAATGCTTGCGATCCAAACGTGAACGCATTGGCAAGTAACGACTGCGACAATGACGGATTGGACAATGCAGGCGAAACCACAGCTGGCACGGATAATACCAATCCAGACACAGATAATGATGGTGTGAATGATGGCGATGAAGTGATCAATGGTTCTGATCCCTTGGATGCTTGTGATCCAAACGTGGACGCATTGGCAACCAACGACTGCGACAATGACGGATTGGACAATGCAGGCGAAACCACAGCTGGCACAGATAA
>JAIYCK010000366.1 GCA_027488055.1 Flavobacteriales bacterium
TCCAACTCTTGTTGCAAAATGGGGGCAGACGTATCGGCTCCGGTAGTCAACTTCTGTAGCAATTCATCCAATTGCTCAGCACTCAATGACTTGGCTATGATCTTGTCATTCTTGTCCATCAAATATACTTTTGGAGTGCTATTTACATCCCAATGCTGATGAAAGTTGAGACTCTCCAAAGTGGTTACCTTATCCTGAAAAATAAGCTTTTGAGCAACTTCATTTTTCATAATTTCTTGTGTGCGGCTCACGCTTGTGAAAGCGATGTTATTGTCCTTCAAAAAAGACTTCCATTTGTCCACCTCTAAATTGTTATGCACCCCATACACTTCAAGTCCTTTGCTTTTCCATTTTGTATAAAGGTCGTTGATTTTTGGCAGTTCCTTTTTGCAATGTCCGCATGTGGCCTCCCATATCACAAGTAGGGTGTATTCAGCGTCCAAGGCCTTCATGCTTCTCCATTGACCAGCGGAGTCTGGCAAAATGATATCGTATGGGATCTCTCCACAGAGACAATGTCTTTTTTCATCTGCACTTTCCTTCATCTCAGCCAATTTCTCTGGCTTCATCCAATCGCAAAGTCCCTTGGCGTAGTAGTTATCCACCATGTAAACAAAACCCTCATCCATGCACATGATCTTCGACGCTTCAAAATTGTATGTAAATTGATGTACGATGTATTTAAAAAGATCTGGATTTCCTGCAGTGCGATCGATTAGTTTTTTGGCTTCCATCGTCATGGTATCCGCGATTTGAGGCAAGGTGGTGGTGATGTACTTTTCGATTAGCTTATGAAAAGTCTGATCTCTCACCATGCGTGGATCTTTCAGGTCAACATTGTCCCAATAGTGACTTCTGTAATAGTAGTAGCTGAATTTTTTCTTCTCGTCATCAGATAACTCGCTTGGTGCTTCAGGTACAACGATATCCATTGTCATTTTTATCAATTTACACACCAACAAATCCGGCTTTGACGCTATCAAATTCTTTTGGTAGGCAATCACCTCCTCATTCATTTTGCGCAAAGCGTCCAAGCATGGCTTTTTCTCTTCCTCTGTTTTCGTGCTGTCATTCAAACAGAGATCCAATGGTTCACGGAGCTTCCGCTTTGAATTGATATATCGGATATATTCAAAAAAGACCTTGTTATTCTCCGATTTTTTGATGACAATATTGTCCACGTTCGGACTTGGATCTGCTTCAATCTCAATTTGTTCAGCAGCTACTATAAAATCGAAGTACACAGGCCCTGGCATAACCAATGCGTACTTACCACATTCTTCATTCGGCTTACCTACAAATTCAAATTTGCCATTACTATCCACACGTGTGGTGTCGTTGTAATACAGCTTGTTGCCATAATAATTCGCCAAATAAACGGTGGTATCTTTTAGGCCTCGAAGGGTTCCTTTGATGGTGTATGGCATCTTGGGCACTCCTGCATTGCCATTTTGTGCAATACACGCGCACACGATTGAAACACAAAAGATTGTGCTGAAAAGTCGAAAACTAATTTGTTTCATCATACGATCGAAATTCACTTATTGGTTTGAAAGACCCGAAATACGAGGTCAAGGTTGTACAAAAATAGAATCTTCTTATTGTTTCAAAAACAAGGTGATCCCAATTTTTGTAAACAAGAAAGCAATGATTGTTCCAAAAAATAGATTGTTGCAGTCGCTTCGTAAACTTCGTTTACAAAACCACCTAACTTCGCACTATGAAACGCATTGGAATCATCGGATGTGGTTGGCTTGGTGCACCCCTATTTCAAAAAATGGTTGCTCAAAACCTTAACGTATTTGGCACAGTAAGACATTCACATATCAGCGTTGATGGCATCTTTGAATGGACAGCGGACGAAAAATTGTCAGATGATCTAGTTAAATTGATCAGGCAAGCCGATGCGTTGGTTGTAACCATTCCACCTCAGCGACTTTTGGAAGTGGATGAGAATATCGCATTTCATCAGAGGCTTGCGCGCAGCTTGTCGCAAGAAAATGAACATGCCCATTTGATTTACACCTCTAGCACCTCGGTGTATGGAGCAAGCCAAGGTGATTGTTTAGAGCGCAATGCAGACAGCGCAACGCGCGCATTTGCAATCGAAAAAGCGTATCTCTCATTTTTCGAAAACACAACCATCTTGCGATTTGGTGGCTTAGTTGGACCAAATCGAAATCCATCGCAATTTTTTAAGACAGGTCGCACCATTCCTGAGCCTGATGCTTGGGCCAATCTCACCCATCAGGACGACGCAATTCAGAGCATCCTGCATGTGCTTCGGCTCTCATCGCCCGGAGTCTTCAATGTGGTATGTCCTGAACATGTTTCTCGTCGCGAATTATACAAAGAAGCTTTTTTGCGAAACGATCTTGGAGCGCCCACATTCTAAGACGAAACAACCCAAGGCAAACAAGTTATTAGCGACAAAATAAGAGATCTATTGGGCTATACATTCATGAAGCCGAATGCATTAGACTGCCTTTAGGCTTGGCTTTCAAAAAGCGCAATCCATTCAGCTTCCAAGGCCATTTGCTTATTGAAAGCATACCACTTGTGAAGGTCATTCTTCCACTGTTCAGCGGGGACCTCATTTCTCTTCGCATCAGCGATCAGCGCAATGGCTTCCGATGGCCTAGGACCCCAATGAAAACGGTATTTGCCCTTATCATCAAAGACTACCGCAATGGGTATAGACTTGGCGCCATTGGTTAAAAATAAGTTCATCCAATCTGGATTCTCATCGCGCAAAACCACATTGAATTGCCAGTCTTTCCTCAATTGGACGATGGCATGCAGTGCGGGCACAATCTGAGCCGCATCACCGCACCATCCTTCTGCAATCACCACAACGTGCCAATGCGCAGGCATCGCCTCAATGGCTGCCACCATAGCCGGTGAAGGCGTGTAATGTTTGTCCCAACGATTCATGCGTTGCTCGTTGAGTAGTGAATAATTCAACAATGATTCGGATTGCTCATGACCAGTGACTTGCTTTTTTTCATGCAGATCAGCAATACACTCACGATATCCTTGGTAGGATAAAAAATTCTCTTTGCTTCTTTCGAAGACCTGATTGCGCTCGTAGACAAGATCCGTGCTGACTGTTTCCATAATAACCGGCTATTTTTTGGGCGAATTTATGTTCCAAGAGCGATGTATCAGCAATCAAGGTGTTTGAATTCTTTGAATTTCAAGCACAACAAACAAACCACCGAATGCACGTATATTGCCTCGCCAAATGCTATAAAGGCTGCACTACGAGTGGATTAACTGCCGAAATATTAAAGCACATCTAAGATGTAACTTTGGAAACAAACCAATGGAAATAACTACCAATTTGCGCAAAATGCGCACCTCACTCGATGATGCACATACTGCGCAATATTTATTGCCTGTGTATGACAATTTAGATTACTCGCATGAAGTATCGATCAATAGCTTGATTGGACAGCGGATCCAGATCACCTTTCAAGGTCAGATCAATTGCGTGGAAAGTGGTAAATCGATCAAAAAAACCTTTGGTGAAGGATTGAGTTACGAGGCATTTTTGAGGTCACCCTTGGCTTCGCCGAGTATCATTCGCCCTGAACTAAGTCGCATCCACGAGGGCATAGCTTTGCGCGATGAGGCATGGGAACGCGCCCACCATCTCACTCCACATTATGTTTATTTAAGCCGAACAAGTCACATCAAAGTGGGAGTCACGCGCACCACCAATGTACCATCGCGCTGGATTGATCAAGGTGCAATCGAAGCCATCATTTTGGCTGAGACACCCTATAGGCAGCTTGCAGGATTGATTGAGGTCGCGCTCAAAGACACCATGTCGGATAAGACTGCATGGCAAGCTATGCTCAAGAATACCATTCAAGACACCTCCTCTTTGAAACACAAAAAGCACGAAGTTGCCGATGTGTTGCCGATGGAGCTTCAAGATTACATCAGCGACGATGATACACTCACCACGATTCAATACCCTGTTTTGGCTTATCCATCCAAAGTCAAAAGCATCAAGCTTGACGACCTTAAAACATATGAAAATAAGCTAGTTGGAATCAAAGGTCAGTACCTTTTGTTTGAACAAGACCAGGTATTGAATGTCCGAGCTCATGCCGGCTATCGCATTGATTTGAAGCAACTTTAACCCATCGCTCAGTAATAAATTGTTGAAGATAAATGACTAAAATAGTTGGAAGTCTATAAAATCTGTATATATTTGTGGGGTCAGAGTGATTTCAACATCTTCGTTTATGTGTTTTTGTTCACTGTAATAATGTTTGTTGTATAACAACTCTGATAGTTAAAGTTAAATAAACAAACATTTTTTTAGAATGAACATTTTTGTATCAGGGCTGAATTACAGCATTTCAAGTGAAGAGTTGACCGAAGTATTTGCCTCATTTGGTGAAGTTGCTTCAGCTAAAGTTATCATGGACAAAGCAACAGGTCGCTCACGTGGTTTTGGTTTTGTAGAAATGCCACAAGACGAAGAAGGCCGCAACGCTATTTCACAATTGGATCAAAGCGACGTGAAAGGCAGAAAAATCAGCGTGAAAGAAGCAGAAGAGCGTGCTCCACGTACTTTCAGCAACGATCGCCCACGTAGCAACAACTTCCAACGTAAAGAAGGTGGTTTCAAACCACGTTTCAACCGTGACGGTGGTAACCGCGGTGGCGGTGGTGGTTTCCAAAGAGACGATTACTAAGATTTTTTCTTTATACATATAAAATGGCTGCCTCAGGGCGGCCATTTTTTTTTCAGTGCGGTGTATCCTGCCAAACCAATACAACCATTTGATCATAATTGGCAATGCCATCTTGTATCCCCATCGATTTCAGATATAAATCATTTGAAATTGCAGCTACTTTGGCGGAAGCAGTTCGATAGTGCAGATTGTCCTCTTTCACTTTTTGATGAGTAGCCATCAAAGCGGAATTCATTTGTTGATTCAATTGGTGGACATAGGGTTCTGACGAGTTGACCAAGATGCCTCTCAGCTTGCACCACAACTCGTAATCTGCCATCCACTCGGCCTGTTGATCCCATTTGTTTCCCATTGGCATTTTGAGCGCCATGTATGCGCAATAATCAGCCTCCCCTTCCCCACTAATCCCATATCCATGTGCCATTTCATGGGTTCGGATAAAAGACAGCACCTCGGAAGGATGCCTCACGCTTGTATGCCCTTCCATGAACCAAGGCAAATAAATACCACTTATACCGGCATATCGAATGAAACCCAGATCGTACCAAGCGCGCGCTCTGACACGTCCCAAAACAGGCCAATCTTTGGTTCTTAAGAAGGCCTCAAGTCGCAGGCGCACTTCATCTTCAGGAATATCCTGCATTGCCATTGATGAATTTTTATTCAACCGTTCTTGCACTTCCAAGGCCCACTCAAATAATTGATGATCCGTAAGAATTGTGCTCTTGTTTTCCACTAGTGGTGCAGAGGCATAATGAAACCCCCATAGCCAGATGAACAGAATGATGCCCCAAACAATGGATTTAAAGATCCTCAACAACCTTAACTTCCAGGTGAATTCATATTTCTTGGAGCGAAAAAAATTCCATACAAAAACGCCCGCAAACAGCATTGCAGGTGGAAATGGAAGCAATCCAAGCGTGTAATCATATGCGATTCGCCAAGCTTGAAAA
>JAIYCK010000252.1 GCA_027488055.1 Flavobacteriales bacterium
AATTGTATCGTGAGGTTTCATAGTGAGTAGTATGTACGCAAGTATAGTTCATATAGTTATGCGCGCATAGCAGGAAGTGTGATTTTTTATTTTTTTCGATTAAATATGATTTTGTGTAGATAAAAACGAGTGCTGAGTGGGCGTGAAGGTCTTTTGTCTGCCGTGAAGCCATGGAAAGGCAGCGATTTGTCAAAGGTTACAGCCCTTGAGATGAGCTTCCGCGGGTTCCAAGGAGCACGGACATGGTTGGGGTGTAGGTTGGTGAATACTATTTTGGTGATGCCGAGATACTCCTTCCACACAGGGATGGTTGGCTCATAACAATCCAATTTTACTGCACTCTGAATTTGAAAATAAAACCGCGATGGATGTAGTTTTGACGCGCTAAAATTTAGCTTTCTTATGTGTAGATTGACAACCAAAGGACTGCTTCATTCCATTGTCTTGGCCTCCATTTTGTTTTTGAGCGCTTGTGCAACCCAGCGCTCAGCGGCCATCCAGCAGGAGTGGAGTGTACTGCTCGCGGCAAATGCGCCGGCGGATCATTTGGTAGTGCATTATCAATCTCCATTCTCGCTCGAAAGCTGTCAACGTACAAGTCGATCAGAGAATCGATGGAGTATTGTTTTACCTTCTTCTAAAAGAGCCCAACGCAAAATTCTACGAGAGATGGCTAAAGATACTCTTATCGTGGACGTGAAGAAGTTATCGCAGGAGCCTAATGAGCCAACGAATAACACCAATGAGGGCCATTCAAAATCAAAACCAATTCGAAACCAATAATTAATCAGTCATCCATGAAACGTATTGCACTTGTTTTAAATTTTCTACTTCTGACCTTGCATTTTATTGCACAGGATGTCACTGTCCGCACTCCTGCATTTCGGACACAAACAACCCATGCACAATTTTTAGGTAAGTCGCAACCAGTGCGCGATGCTCGGCCGATGCCACAATTAGGAGCGAAGAAAGAAGCATGGTTGAAGAAACAAAAAATGAAGCCCGCCAATTTTCCCAATCGTCGGGGATCCAATGCGATCATTACGGAGCGTGAGCACCAAGGTCCAGATCCAGTTCGCCAATTTGGTGGTGGTCAAACGGTGGTAGAGCCGATCGTTAATATCGATGGAATTGGTGATTTCGGATCGCCTCATGATCCTTCTGGTGAAGTTGGTTTGGATCATTATATGCAAGCTGTCAATGTCACAGAGGTTGGCGTGTATACCAAAGAAGGTGTGTTGCTCGATCAATTCGCAATGCAAACCATTTGGCAAGGGCTCGGCGTGCAGTCGGCAGGCGATCCAATCATTTTATATGATGAAACTGCAGCACGTTGGTTTGTGACGGAGTTTACGGATCCTGCAAATTTGCTCGTTGCTGTTTCTGAAACTTCTGACCCACTCGGAAGTTATTTTGCCTATAGTTTCAGTACTCCTGAATTTCCGGATTACCCGAAGTATGCCATTTGGCCAAATGCCTATGTAGTGACCACCAACGAGAGTGGAGCTGGCATTCATACACAGTATTTCATCGATCGGAATGCCATGCTGAGTGGAGATAACAATGTCACCATTCAACAAGTCGAAATCGATGGAACTTCGGGGTCTGAACAAGGATTTATCGTCACCACACCGGTCGATTGGGATGGCACTGCTTTGCCGATCACCAATCCGATGGTACTTAGTTTGGAAGATTCTTCATGGGGATCGGTGAATGACGATAGCATTCGTATGACCACCTTTGAAGTGGATTTTAACAATCCCAACAACACCACAGTGACCGAGACCATGTTGGTGACTGCGCCTTACGATGGTTATCCATGTTCGGCAGGCGGCGGAGGTTTTGCATGTGCGCCACAATTGGGTGGTGGTGGTTTGGATGCGGTACCTGAAGTCATTATGAATGTACCGAAGTATCGCAACTTTGGTACACATGAATCTGTGGTGTGTTGTTTCGTGACTGATGTCACCAACGGACAGAATCAAGCGGGTATTCGTTGGGTAGAAATGCGTCGTCCACTGGGTGGAGAGTGGAGTGTGTATCAAGAAGGCACCTATGCGCCCGATGGCAACGACCGTTACATGGGTAGCATTGCCATTGATGAATCAGGAAACATTGGATTGGGCTATTCGATCAGCAGTCCCGACATGTACGTGGGATTGCGATACACCGGTCGTCGTGCCTCAGATCCACTTGGACAAATGACTATTCAAGAGTATGCAGTGGTAGAAGGTGAGGGGACGATCACCTCATTTGGACGCTATGGCGATTATGCGCACATGAGCGTAGATCCGGTGAATGGAAATACTTTTTGGTTTACTTCCGAGTACGCTCGCGATGGTGGTTCAGGTGTGGGCACACGCATTGTGGCGTTCGAAATCATGTCGGACACTTTTGATTTGGCGATGAACGCAATCGTGGAGCCAGTCACAGCGGTAGATTTGTCTGCAGCAGAATTATTGACCGTAGAAGTCCGCAATGCAGGCTTGTTTCCAATTGGCAATTTCAATCTGTCCTTCAATCTCAATGGTGCGTTTCAAGAGTCGGTGCTGATCACCGAGGTGTTGCAGCCCGATCAAACCATGACACATCAGTTTACCGTTCCGATGAATATGTTTGCGAATGGCGCGTATACCATCACTGCGACAGTCAGTCATCCAGAGGATACAGCACCTTCCAACAATACCTTGGAAGTGGTGATCGAGAATTTGCTAGCCATCGATGCGGAAGTCAGCATGGAGTTGCCCATGAGTGCGTGT
Source organism: Flavobacteriales bacterium (assembly GCA_027488055.1). Lineage (GTDB taxonomy): Bacteria > Bacteroidota > Bacteroidia > Flavobacteriales_D > Sanyastnellaceae > CANHSF01. The sequence goes on from JAIYCK010000252.1 coordinate 2,760, forward strand.
GAGAATACCATTGAGGTGCCTTTTACCATCTACAATGCAGGTGGTAATGCGCTCACTACGGGCGATTTGGTAGTTTATGTGAACGGCACCTTGTTTCAAACAACCACGTGGAATGGCAACCTAGCTTACAATGCGACTGAAGTTGTTATGCTGAGCCTTTTTGGTTTGCCGCAGGGTATGTTGGATGTGACGATTTCCTTCGTCGATCCGAACGGCGGCATAGATGAAATACCTGCGAGCAATACAGCAGAGGGATTCATCGAGGTTTTGGCTATTGGAGGTGGATTGACGGTTGAAATTTTGACCGATGAATATCCAGAGGAGACCACATGGGAATTGATCAACGCCAACAATCAGGTGATTGCTACAGGCGGTCCTTATGCGGATCAAGGCACTTTGTATACCACGGAGGTATGTGCTCCCAATGATGCATGTTACACCTTCATCATCTACGATAGTTTCGGCGATGGTATTTGTTGTCAGTATGGCGATGGCGCTTATCAGGTTTTCGATGCGCAGGGCGCTGTGGTAGCCGATGGTGGTAATTTCGGTGATGATGAAAGCACTTTGTTTTGTGTAGACGATTGCACCTTGGCCATGGATGTGGATGTCACCTCCGATGGAGGTGATGGTACAGGGACCATATTGATCAATGCCATCAATGGAGTATTTGATTATCAATATAGCATTGACGGTGGCAACACGTGGAGTATTACGCCCTTGTTCCAAAACCTAGATGCAGGTGTCTACAATGTCGTGGTTCAATCCGACAACGGTGCATGTGAAGTGACGCAGACAGTGACCATTCAATTGGTAGGTGTGGATGAGCTCAATGCGTTGGTGGAGGTGATTGTAAAACCGAATCCAACCAATGGATTTTTCCAAATAGAATTGACAGGTTTGCCATCTGGTATACACACCATGGACTATGAAGTGTTGGACGCTACAGGTCGATTGGTTTTTTCGCGTATGATGAATCGTTATGACGACTCCTTTCAAGCGCGTGTATCGCTTTTGGCCTTTGCCGATGGCGTGTATTACATCCGTTTTATGAATGAGCACGTCAATCAATTGGCGCGTGTGGTGAAGATGGCGGAATAGATTAGCGACAAATAGCCTTAAGGCAGTTTAGCATATATAAAAAAAAGCGGCACCGCAGTGCCGCTTTTTTTATATATCTGAAATATAAATTACAAACTCCAATAAGACAATTCGTTGATTCGGTTGCGGTACATTCCTTTGATATCGACCACCACACCTTTGCCATCTTTCATCAATGATTTGAAGTAGGCTTCGTCGAGATGCGCATATTCTTTGTGTGGAACACCGATGATGACGGCGTCGTACGCTCCGAGCTCGGGTTTCTCAGCCAAGGTAAAGCCGTACTCATGATGCAACTCGGCACTATCAGCATGTGGATCCACCACATCGATATGAACGCTGAACGATTCCAATTCGCGGATCACATCCACTACTTTCGAATTGCGCACATCGCTTACATCTTCTTTGAAAGTGGCTCCCATCAAAAGCACCTTCGACTCCAATGCATTGCGGCCCAATTCCAAAATGCGCTTGACCGTTTGTTTACCTACATAGAAACCCATGCTGTCGTTCACATAACGAGCACTGCTAATGACCTTGCTATGGTAACCTACTTTTTTAGCTTTGTAAACCAAATAATAGGGATCGACTCCGATGCAATGCCCGCCCACTAAACCGGGAGAGAAAGGCAAGAAGTTCCATTTAGTGCGCGCAGATTCCAACACATCATAGGTGTTGATACCCATTTTATTGAGGATGATACTGAGCTCATTGATGAGCGAAATGTTTACATCGCGCTGGGTGTTCTCAATGATTTTGCTGGCTTCGGCCACTTTAATGCTCGAAGCTCTGTGTGTGCCTGCATCGACCACCACCTCGTAGACCTTACCGATTTCATCCAAGGATTCCGCGTCGCAACCACTTACGACTTTTTTAATCGTACGAATGGTATGATGCTTATCGCCTGGATTGATGCGCTCGGGCGAGTAACCCACTTTGAAGTCGACGGTCATTTTTAATCCACTCAATTCCTCCAAAATTGGCACACAATCTTCTTCGGTGCAGCCCGGATAGACAGTGGATTCATACACCACGTAATCGCCTTTTTTCAAGACCTTGCCCACTGTGCGCGAAGCAGCAAGAACAGGACCTAGATCAGGCAAATTCATATTGTTGATCGGAGTGGGGACGGCAATGATGAAAAAGTTGACATCGCTCAAATCATTTAGATCAGCCGTAAAATGGATGTCACAACCTTCAAAAGCAGCGCTTTCAAGTTCTTGTGAGGGATCGATGTTTTGACGCATCAAGTTGACACGCTCTTGATTGATGTCAAAGCCTACCACTTTCAATTGGCGCGCAAATTCAAGTGCAATAGGTAATCCTACATAACCCAATCCGATGACGGCGAGTTTGGCTTCTTTTTTTTGTAACTGATCGTATATCATAGTCTGTTGTTCTCCTTTCGCCTGTTTTGATTCGTGCGAGAGGTGTTTGGATTAGTGGTGCAAATGTGCACCGAGTTTTTTATTCTCCCAAGAAAGTTACTGCTTTGTCTTTGATTTGGTAACGCTCATTGGTTTCGGGACAAGTTGCAAATCCATCTGCATCAAACACCAGCTTATGTCCATTGCGGCTCATCCAGCCCATATGCCGTGCAGGATTGCCTACCACGAGCGCATAATCGGGCACCTCTTTGGTCACAACGGCACCTGCGCCAATAAATGCGTATGCGCCGATATTGTGACCGCATACAATGGTGGCATTGGCGCCAATACTCGCCCCTTTTTTGACAATGGTTTTGCGGTATTCATCCTTACGTGCCACTGCGCTGCGCGGGTTGATGACATTGGTGAAAACACATGATGGTCCCAAAAAGACATCGTCTTCGCACTCCACGCCAGTATAAATCGAAACGTTGTTTTGAATCTTCACATTGTTGCCCAAAATGACATCGGGCGACACTACTACGTTCTGACCGATGTTGCATCGTTCGCCAATTTTGCAGCCGGGCATGATGTGGCTAAAATGCCAAATCTTGGTGCCTGCTCCAATTTCGCAGCCTGGATCCACCACGGCTGTCTCGTGTGCCGAATAACTCATCCGATTATTTGCGGTTGTATTTGTCAAAATCTTTGTGCTCTACCTTGTTGAGTTCATCGGCTGTCAAGCCTTTGAAGTAGTCATAGGTGATGCGAAGTCCCTCGCTGCGATGCACCTTGGGCTCCCAATTCAAAAGCTGCTGGGCCAAAGTGATATCGGGTCTGCGCTGTTTGGGATCGTCTTGTGGCAATTCTTTGAAGACGATCTTTTGAGTGGTATTGGTGAGTTTGATGATTTCTTTGGCAAAATCCAAAATGGTGATTTCATCGGGATTGCCAATGTTCACTGGAGCTGAATAATTACTCATCAACAAGCGGTAGATGCCTTCTACCAAGTCATCGACATAGCAGAAAGAACGCGTTTGTGAGCCATCGCCAAAGACCGTGAGATCCTCACCACGAATGGCTTGTCCGATGAATGCGGGCAATACGCGGCCATCGTTGAGTCGCATGCGTGGACCATAGGTATTGAACATACGCACGATGCGTGTTTCAACTCCGTGGAAGGTATGGTATGCCATGGTAATCGCTTCTTGAAAGCGCTTTGCCTCATCATAGACTCCGCGCGGCCCAACGGGGTTCACGTTGCCCCAATACGACTCGGGTTGCGGATGCACAGATGGATCACCATACACCTCACTGGTGCTAGCTATGATCAATCGCGCTTTTTTCTCTTTGGCCAACCCCAAGCAATTGTGAATTCCCAATGATCCTACTTTGAGTGTTTGGATCGGGATTTTGAGATAGTCAATTGGGCTGGCAGGTGAAGCGAAATGCAGAATGTAGTCCAGTTGGCCTGGGATATGAATGAACTTGGATACATCTTGATTATAAAATTCAAAATGTTCGAGTGGAAAAAGATGCTCGATGTTTTTCAGATCGCCTGTAATAAGGTTGTCCATGGCGATCACGTGCATGCCCTCTTTGATAAAACGATCGCACAAATGTGAACCTAAGAAACCAGCAGCTCCTGTGATTAAAACTCTTTTCATTGATTTTTCTGTTTATGGCTGAACGGTAGATCTGCCAATGCTTTTGTAATAGAATCCAAGCTCACGCATCTTATCCAAGTCAAACAAATTGCGTCCGTCAAAGATGACTTTATTGCGCAATTTGTCGCTGATTTTTTGGAAATCAGGATTGCGGAAGGCGCTCCACTCGGTGCAAATCAACAAGGCATCTGCTTGCTCCAATGCGGTGTATTGGTCGGTGGTATATTCGATTTTGTATTTGTCCAATTTTTTGACGTTCTCCATTGCTTCGGGATCGTAAGCCACAACGTTGGCCCCTGCTTCAAGCAAATGTTCGATCATGTACAAAGCAGGTGCTTCGCGGATATCGTCTGTATCAGGTTTGAAAGCCAAGCCCCAAATCGCAATGGTTTTATTGGTCAAACTTTGATCGAAATAATCCAAGATAGGACCGAGGAGCACCGTTTTTTGGCGTTCGTTCACCTTCATTACACTTTTCAATATCTTGAATTCGTAATGCTCTTCAATGCCGCTGTGATAAAGTGCTTGTACATCTTTGGGGAAACAACTACCGCCGTATCCGATACCGGGGAATAAAAAACGTTTGCCAATGCGTGTATCGCTGCCCATGCCCATGCGCACTGCATCGACATCTGCGCCCACTTTCTCGCAGAAATTGGCTATTTCGTTCATGAATGAAATTTTAGCTGCCAAGAACGCATTGGCCGCATACTTCGTCAATTCAGCACTGCGCTCATCCATGAAAATTATTGGATTGCCTTGGCGCGTAAACGGTTTGTAGAGGTCTTCCATCAGCTTGCGTGCGCGTGCGCTATTGGTTCCAACCACCACACGATCGGGTTTCATAAAATCATCCACCGCGAATCCTTCGCGCAAAAATTCGGGATTGCTCACGATGTCGAATGGCACTTTGGCATTGGTCGCGACTGCATCTTTGACTTTGTCGGCAGTTCCGACAGGGACCGTGCTTTTGTCCACAATCACCTTGTATTCGGTTATGATTTTGCCCAGTTCATGAGCCACGCCCAACACATATTTTAGGTCGGCACTACCGTCTTCTCCAGGAGGAGTTGGCAAGGCTAAGAATATGATTTGTGCTTTATCAATCGCCGATTTGAGATCGGTTGTGAAATGCAAACGATTGTCGCGAATGTTGCGCTCAAACAACACGTCGAGGTGCGGTTCATAAATGGGGATTTCGCCATTTTGCATGCGCGTGACTTTGTTTGCATCAATATCTACGCAGGTGACATTGTTGCCTGTTTCGGCGAAACATGTACCGGTTACAAGTCCTACATAACCAGTGCCTACTACCGCTATTTCCATATATTTCTTTTAAGGATGGATCAATTTTCGTGGTCGCTAAGATAGAGTAATTTTATATCTCGCCACACTGCTTATTACGACTACTCCATGCGCCATCTATCGCATTTCGAAAGGTCTAACAAGCCATGTTATTTTTGTTTCAAATCTGGTCGAATGCAATAATTTTATTGGCCAATACATCACTCAATTTGAAATAACTTTCTGCTGTCCATCCTGCTACATGCGGAGTAAGGAGGACATTGGGTAATTTCATTAATTCTTGCAAAGTGGCTGCATCGTTCACGTCCAGACCCTCCAAAGAGGCTTTTTCAAATTCAAGTACATCCAAACCAGCCGCCACCACCTGATGCTGGTGCAAGGCATGTAAAAGGGCCGCAGTATCCACATTCTTTCCTCGTGCGGTATTCAAAAAATAAATTGGTTTGGCAAAGGATGCGAAAAAATTGGAATCTGCATAGTGAAAGGTTTCGGCGCTTTGTGGAAGATGCAAGCTGACCACGTCGGCTTCTTGGAATAACTGAGCCAAGTCGACTTCTGTGACGAACGCGCTGCCAAAGCCTGTTTTGTATTTATCATGGGCAATGACCTTGCAGCCAAAACCACTCAATTTCTCTGCCACTGCCGATCCCATGACGCCGTAGCCAATGATTCCAAACGTCAGGTGTTTGAGTTCACGGCCTCGGTGTGCCTCGCGCAGCCAATGACCATTTTTGACGGAGTGGTTGGCTTCGCACATCTTGTTGAGCAAATTGAGTGTGAGTCCAATCACATGCTCACCTACAGCATCGCGATTGCCTTCCGCCGAATGGATTACCTGTATGCCATGCGCTTGGGCAGCTTGCAAATCGATGTTTTCCAAACCACTGCCGCTGCGTGCGATCCACTTCAATTGCGGAGCGCTTTGCATGAAGGCCTCATCGATGCGAATGCGACTGCGCAAGACCAAACCATCATACTTGTGCATGTGATGCATGATTTCCTCGCGGTTGGAAGTTAGGTCATGTTCACAAACATAACCTGCAGCCGCAAGTCGGGTTTCGAGAATAGAATGGACACTATCAATAAATAGTACTTTTTTCAACGTGCTTATGGATTAGACCATTCCGACCAAAAAATGGCCAATTGAGAAATAGATGATGAGACCGAATATGTCGTTCAAGGTGGTAACGAAAGGACCTGTTGCAAGGGCCGGATCGATTTTCATTCGATGCAGCGTGAGGGGGATCCAAGTGCCAAAAAAGCTTGCAAATATGATGACGCAAAAGAGGGCAATGCTGGCGGTCAGGCAAAGGCCAAAATCGATTTGGAACAATAAGCTGATCATTAAGATAACGGTTGAACAGACGATGCCATTGACCATTCCCACGGCCAATTCCTTGAGCAGTTTTTGAAAAAGAGTTTCGTCCAATGCACTCTGATTGGCGAGTGCCTTTACCACGAGTGCCGCACTCTGAATGCCGACATTGCCGCCCATCGCCGCAATGAGCGGCATGAAGATGGCCATCTCTGGCCGGTCGGTGATATCGAACACGCCGATGATCTTGGCGGATACAATTCCTCCTGCCATACCGATCAGTAGCCAAGGCAATCGGGCGCGGGTAAGTGTCACTACGCTGTCGCTGTATTCTACATCCTCACTGATACCGCTGGCCATTTGGTAATCTTTGTCGGCTTCCTCCTTGATTACGTCAACAATGTCGTCAATGGTAATTCGACCCACTAGTCCCTTTTGTTCGTTGACCACAGGCAGCACCACCAAGTCATATTTTTCCATGATGTTGGCCACATCTTCAGCGGTGGTATTGACATACACGTATTGCACGGAGGTCACCTTGTAAATTTCTTTGATGGTGGTCCGAATGCTTGCCGAGCCCAAAATCAAGGTTTTCATGCTCAAGGTACCCTGAATGACGTCGCGGTCGTCTACCACATAGATGGTATAGATATTATCAATGTACTCTGCCTGGCGGCGCATTTCGCGGATCGAATGAGCAACGGTCCAGTTGACATTGACCTTGACCATTTCCGTTCCCATCAGTGCACCCGCAGTGCCTTCTTCGTAGGTCAAAAGATCGATGATATCGCTGGCTTGCTCTTCATCTTCCAGCAAGGCGATGATCTCTTCCTTCTTTTGAAGGGGAAGTCCCGCCAATACATCTGCCGCATCATCGGAATCGATGTTTTCGATCAGTTCTTCGGCAATTTCGCGACTGGTGAGGTGACTGAGCATTTGCTCCCGCACGTCTTCATCCAATTCGAGCATAACCTCTGCCGCAATTTCTTCTTCCAGCAGACGGTATATGTAGACGGCCTCCTTGGGCTTTAACTCATTGAGAATTTCTGCGATATCTGCTTGGTGAGCAGATTCAAGTTTTTCTATGATCGACGTATCCTTGCCTGCAACGATCCATTCACGGAGCGTAGCCAGAAGCTCTTTGTTGATGGATAATTGCATAATCGGTCGTCCATGGAGGGGTGAAATAGCTAGAGCGCTAGTTGGCAAAGTTAAAGCAAATGACAGCCTGCAATAGCATGCAATGTAAACTCCATGTAAATTTTGATCATGAACATCCTGTGATCTTCGTTGGTTTTTCTTGTCGTTTCGCTATTCCGTGCGTAACATTGCCGTAAGGAGGATAGGTCCTCCCGTGTTTTTAGAATTCAAAATAGTGACCTTAGAAAATGAGTAACAGAGACTGGCCTTTGTGGGAAATATTTATCAGAAGTAAAAGCGGCTTATCCCATAAGCATGTGGGCAGCTTGCACGCTTCAGACGCCGAAATGGCAATTAATAACGCGCGTGACGTGTATACCCGTCGTCAAGAAGGAATAAGCATTTGGGTGGTGCCGAGTTCGGCCATTTCTGCATCTGCTCCCGACGGCAAGGATTTTTTATATGATCCAGCCAATGATAAGGTGTACCGCCATCCTACTTTTTACGAGATCCCGCCAGAAGTCGGACACATGTGAAAAAGTGCGCTGAGCAATCCCGTGCGCATTCCTTAAAACTATAACTCATGCAGAAAGAATTATTTGATTATATCCTTCGTTTGGCTGACAACAGCCTTATCCATGGTCAGCGTTTGGCCGAATGGTGTGGACATGGTCCGGTGTTGGAAGAGGATATCGCCTTGTCCAACACGGCGTTGGATTTCATAGGTCAGGCTACAAACCTGTATAAATATGCCGCAGAATTGGAAGGACAAGATCGCGACGAGGACCAAATTGCGTTTCTCCGCGATGCCGATGCTTATTTTAATCTGATCTTATTGGAGCAACCCAATGGAGACTATGCCTTTACCATGGCACGTCAATTTTTGTTTACCATGTGGTATTATTTGGTTTTGGAGCAATTGACCAATAGCAAGGACTCTTTTCTAAGTGGTTTTGCCCAAAAAAGTATCAAAGAGGTAAAATACCATGTGATCCACTCGCGCGATTGGATCCTTCGCATGGGCGATGGCACCGAAGAAAGCCATCAGCGCATCCAAAGTGCATTTGATTCAATTTGGGAATACACCCCTGAAATGTTTGAAATGGATGATTTGGAAAAACAGATGTCCGAGCAAGGAATAGGAGTCGATTTGTTGGCCTTGCGTCCCACATGGCGCTCACAAGTCGAAGCCGTTTTGCAAGAGGCGACGCTGACCACTCCAGCAGATGCATGGGGACATAGCGGTGGTAAACGGGGAAGACATTCTGAACATTTGGGTTTCATTCTGGCCGATATGCAATATCTACAACGCGCTTATCCAGGAGCCAAATGGTAAATCCATCTCCGGACATCGACATCATTTGGGATTGGATGAAACAGGTGGAAGATCCTGAGATTCCCGTGCTCAACGTCTTGGACTTGGGCATTGTCCGCTCCATTGCATGGTCCCCCGAACAAGTCCTTGAAATTAGTATTACGCCCACTTATAGCGGCTGTCCCGCTATGAAAACCATCGAGACCGATATCGGTGAAATATTGGAGGAGAATGGTATCACCAGGTATCAGATCAAAACCGTCTTAGCACCAGCTTGGACCACCGATTGGATGAGTGAAGAGGGAAGACTCAAATTACATCAAGTGGGAATTGCTCCACCCGTGGGCGTGTCTGCGGACAAAGGTCTGTTGATGGGTAAGATCAGAACTGTGCGCTGTCCTATTTGTGGGAGCGAAGACACATCGATGATCTCTCAATTTGGATCAACAGCTTGCAAGGCATTGTATCGCTGCGAGAATTGCCTAGAACCCTTCGATCATTTCAAATGCATCTAATTGCGGCATTTGCTCGAATAATCTTTTGAAATCTGTTTTTTTATTTAGACTCACAAGTTGGATGTCCTCACGGAAGTGCTGGATTTGCTGATCAACCACAAACCCGCAAACGTAAGTAGCGCATTGAAAATAAGCAGCTCGTTGCCAAATTTATATCCGTCAAGCCAAACTCCGTCGGCACCTACAAGTGCATGGTATAGAGCAGGGAAAGAATCTTTCATGCCTCCTACAAAGGCAACGATATAAGTGATCAGAGGCGCGGATAAACAAACAACGGGCACCCACTTATCCATCAAAGATCTGCGCAAAAGAATACCAAACGCGAAGAGCCCTAACAAAGGTCCATAAGTGAGTCCAGCAATCATCAAAACGGTGTCAATGATGGCACTTTGATTCATCCATTTGAAAACGAAGATGACCAGCATGAGCACGATGGCAAATCCAATGTGTACCATTCGGCGGATCCATCTTTTTTTGTTAGCATCCCATTTGTCGGAGGCATCTGCATGCAATACATCGACATAAAAACTGGTGGTCAACGTAGTAAGT
>JAIYCK010000247.1 GCA_027488055.1 Flavobacteriales bacterium
CGAATTTCTGTTTGATTTTCTTTTCAATTTCACGGATTTTGTGCTGCTCTTTCATGTGGATGATCGCAATACTCACCCCCGACTTACCAGCACGGGCAGTTCTCCCGCTGCGGTGATTGTAGTTCTCTGCTTCATCAGGCAATTGATAGTTGATCACGTGCGTTACGTCATTCACATCAATGCCGCGAGCAGCTACATCGGTAGCAACAAGCATTTGCAGTGAACGTGAGCGATAACGCTTCATGACGAAATCACGCTGTGCTTGGGACAAATCGCCATGCAAAGCATCTGCATTGTATCCATCTTTGATCAATTGATCAGCTACGGTTTGGGTTTCAGCCTTGGTACGGCAGAAGACAATTGCAAAAATATCAGGATTGACATCAGCGATGCGCTTCAAGGCCGCATAGCGATCCTTTGAATGAACGATATAATAAATGTGCTCAATGTTTTCATTGCCCGAATTGCGTGTTCCTACCGTGATTTCAGCAGGATCCTTCATGTATTCTCCAGCAATACGCATCACCTCATTGGGCATGGTGGCAGAGAACAACCAAGTACTTTTTTCGTCAGGTGTTTTGGATAAAATCAGATCCAAATCATCTTTGAAACCCATGGTTAACATTTCATCTGCTTCGTCCAAAACAACGAATTGGATAAGCGACAAATCGATAACGCCACGTTCGATCATGTCGACCATACGACCGGGCGTACCAACGATCACTTGTGGGCCGCGGCGCACTTCGCGAATTTGACCCTCGATGCTTGCTCCGCCATAGATAGATACGACGTGTGCACCTTTGCTAAACTTGCTAAATCCTTGTAAGTCGCGTGTAATTTGCATACACAATTCGCGTGTTGGGCAAAGGATCAAAGCCTGTGTGTCGCGTGATTGGAAGTCCAATAGACTTACAAGAGGAAGACCGAAAGCGGCCGTTTTACCTGTTCCAGTTTGAGCTAAAGCGACCAAATCGCTGTTGCCCGTCATCAATACCGGAATGGCTTGTTCTTGAATCGGAGTAGGATTTTCGTAACCCAATTCGGTAATAGCCTGGAGCACTTGAGGCACCAAACCTAATTCTGAAAAATTCATTTGATAAAATATTAATTACAGAATAACTTGAATTCAGAACAAAACATCACCAGTCATTGGTTCTACCAATGAGGTCAAGTCATGCAGTCAAGTGCTTCTATAAGGTTGTTTATGCAGATCGAGATGGGCAATATTTCCACTATCTCATTTACATTCGAATACCGATGATCGCTTTTAGACGCGCTAAAAGATTAAAAATCATCGGTTCAAACAACCACACTGCACGCAGTTAAAAATGCGTGAGGGAACCAATTAATGAGAAAGCTAATTTCTTCCGTTTTCGAAATTGCGGTGCAAATGTAGTGATTTTCAATGTGTCAACCAAATTTGCTTGAAGCAATATTCGAAGTAAGAAAGTGCAAAATATACAAAACGAGCGGCCCACATGGGCACAGCGTTCACTGTTCGTCTGATTTTCGATTGAATTTTTCCAATAAATCGGGACGTCTTTGTGCGGTTTTTTGATACGATTCCTGGAATCGCCACTCTTCAATCTTAGCGAAATGACCGCTTAACAGGATGTCAGGAATCTTCATTCCGTCGTATTCTGCTGGTCTTGTATAGACAGGAGGCGCCAACAAATGATCCTGAAAGGAATCAGAAAGTGCGCTGGTTTCATCGTTTAACACACCGGGTATGAGTCGCACCACACTGTCCACAATCACCGCTGCAGCGAGTTCTCCCCCGCTTAACACATAGTCGCCGATCGATACTTCACGTGTGATGTATTTATCACGAATGCGTTGGTCAACTCCTTTGTAATGGCCACACAGAAGGAGTAGATTTTCCTTCATAGACCATTGATTGCACAGACCCTGGTTCAGTGTCTCACCGTCTGGTGTGAGATATATAATTTCGTCGTATTGACGCTCCGACTTGAGTTTTTCGATGCAATCAGCAATGGGTTGAATGGTCATAACCATGCCTGCACCTCCTCCGAATTGATAGTCATCCGCTTGTTTGTTGTTTGCGGTACTGTAATCGCGGATATTGTGAATGTGGATTTCGGCCAAGCCCGCCTTTTGAGCGCGGTGCATGATGCTGTCAGCAAATGGACCTTCCAGTAATTTGGGTAACAACGTCAAAATATCTATACGCATAAAGAATCAATATTGCGGATGAATCGGTTTGTTTTGAAGGATTTCTTCGATGGCAATCAATACCTCGGGAGTTAACAGGTGACTGCTTTCGCGTGCTTTTAGATTATGCTCCAATTGTTCCACTTTGGAAGCTCCTAAAATGACTGTTGAAACATCTGGATTGGTCAAACACCAATTGATCGCTAGATGAGGCAACGAACTGCCAATATCTCCAGCCAATTCTTTTAGTTTTTCGACCTTTGCGAAATTTTCATCGATCACTGTTCTGTTGGCCAACCAGTCGAGCTCTTGACGCTCCAAGCGGCTGCCGCTTGTGTCTTCCTTGCGGTATTTACCCGTGAGAAAACCAGAAGCCAACGGACTCCATATCGTAGTGCCTAATCCTACTGTCTTATAGATTTGAGCGAACTCCACCTCCACTTTTTGTCGGTTGAGCATATTGTATTGTGGCTGCTCCATCACAGGTCCAATCAAGTGATTTTCTTTGGCCACCATATGTGCTTCCATGATTTCTTGGGCACTCCACTCGCTAGTACCCCAATACATAATCTTGCCTTGCAAAATGAGTTGGTGCATGGACCAAACCGTTTCCTCGATGGGCGTTTGCTTGTCGGGACGATGGCAGAAATAAAGGTCTAAATAATCCACCTGAAGGCGCTTTAACGCTGCATTGCAAGCTTCTACAATATGTTTTCTGTGCAATCCACGTTGCGTTGGTAATTTCCCTCCAGCTCCAAAGAACACCTTTGAGCTCACCGTGTAAGTATCCCTAGACCATTTCTTTTTGGCCAATATTTCGCCCATTACGATTTCGCTCTGACCCGCTGCATAGACCTCAGCATTGTCAAAAAAATTGACACCTGCTTCGTAGGCAATGTCCATTAGACGTTCGCTTATCCCGTTTTCAATTTGATTGCCAAAAGTGATCCATGAGCCAAAACTCAGCTCACTCACTTGCAATCCTGATTTACCCAATCTCCTGTATTCCATATTGTGTTAATTCGACTGCAAATATGCGCACGAAAGCTCCAATTGGTTGGTCGAGGCGCTAGATAGCGGTATATCTCCATCATACTTTACAATATATTCGCAGCAGCGAGTGAAAATGCCAAGGGAATTTGCAATTTTTGGCACCAGACAACCAATTTGTACCTATTCAAGTTATTGGTACAGCAATGCGTGTAACTAGTTATCAATGAAACCCGATCACATCTTAGCCGTAAATAGACAATCGACTGAAATTCAAAATAATTTGAGTTATACGCCCTTGTATTTTGTTCGTTTTATAATATTCCTCATGCTGTGCTGGGGAGCGGGTTATCCATGGAATTGTCAGGCACAGAACAGCGATTGCATTACCGCTGTGTCCGTTTGCAGTGCCAGTTATGACGAAAACAACTCCCCTTCTGGCACCGGCAATGTGTTTGAGATGGCTCCAGGATCTTGTCAAACAGGTGGAGAATTCAACAGCGCATGGTACATCTTTTCCCCTCAAGAAGACGGAGTGCTCAGTTTTCTCCTCGAACCTAACAACAACAACGACGACTA
>JAIYCK010000006.1 GCA_027488055.1 Flavobacteriales bacterium
AAAGGGTGTACTCCCTGACGGTGTAGCCAAGCCACGAGCAAGGTGTCCTCAGGATGTATCAGATATCCCAATGGTTTTTGCACTGCCAAAGCGGACTCCACATGATCGTTGTAGTTGGAATAGGTGAGGAGAGTGTCTTTTGCCGCGCCTGCATGCCTCAGTCGCAAGGGCCACTTGCGTCCACTCGAATGATGCTCCATGCGAATATGAACCTGTTGCTTCCCATGCACAATGCGGTGGTGTTCGCGTAGGCTCAATCGAAGCCACCGGCGATTTTCTTTGGTGTCGTTCGCCATTTTCAAAAACGATCGCAGCAAAGTATATTGAGCGGCGGTGCGGCGCTCCTCTCGTTCTGCAGGAAAGGCTCCATTCAAGCCTTCGGCAATGAAACACAATGAACCCAACACACCAAAACCATGGCGTCCATCATCTATATCCACCGTGCTGTGCCTGAGAAAAGCTTCCTTTGACCAATCTCCTACGATGTATTCCCCAAAAGTAAAGCCTGCCTTCGACATGGAATCTCCCATCGCCGGGAGCAGATGCTGCCGCATGAAACCCCGCATTTCTTTGCTTATGTTGAGGTTGGTACCCACGCCCAATTGCATTTCGGTGGAGCGATAATAGGGCTGCGCAGCGGAATGATCATCCACCGGATATTCATGTACATCGTAGTTCACATCGATGCGGATCGCCCGAAAATAGGCATACAAAGCTTGAGTTTCAGGCTGCATGAGTATGAGGTGATCGCGATTGAGATCGGCATTGTTACCGTTGCGCCGCATGCCTTTTTCTGCACCATCTGGATTGATCTGAGGCGCGATATAAAGTGCCACATTGGACTTCAAGTAATCCATTTTGTGGTGGGCCAGATCTGCAATCAAACGAAGCACGCCTTCCATAGCTGCCGGCTCATCACCGTGCTGCTCGGCGGTGATTAAAATGGTGAGCATGGGTTGGTCCTGACGTTGCACAGATGCATTGAATGCCACCAATGGAATCGCGCGACCCTCGGCAGAAAATCCAATCGTATCCAACACAAGGTCGGGGTTCATCGTCCTGAACGCAATGAGTTTGGTCCACAAGGAATCATGTGATGTCCAAGCCCATGTAGGAATGATAAAGGTTGGAATGCAGCCAAAACACAGGATAAGCAGTGATCGCTTCCAATAAGGTGTGAGTCGTTTCATAGGGTCAAATCAATTGGTCTTGGCTGGCCCTGATTGAAAGGCGAGGACGGGCATGCCAATGATTTCACGAATGGCAACAGACGCTGTAGTAGCTCCAAATACGGCAGGCAAATAGGAAATGGTGCCATAGGCGCTTTTTTTGAATTTGCTTCCATCCGTATGAATGACGCTCTCGCGGTCTGCTGATTCGGTTGAGAATACGGCTTTGAATCCAGACTTCACTCCAAAGGTGTTTTTGAGCTGTTTGCGCACTTGCTGAGTAAACGGACATCCATAGGTATCGGCGATATCCGCAATGCGTAGTTTAGTGGGATCCACACGCCCGCCTGCACCCATGCTACTCACAAATGCAAGTTTGCTCTTCAATGCAGTGGAGATCACGGTAAGTTTGGGGGTGATGCTGTCGATGGCTTCAATCAGGTAATCTGGCTGCTTGCTCAGTAAGGCCTCAACCATTTCGGGTTGGATAAATTCATTCACCACCTCCAATTCAATCTCGGGGTTGATCTGTCGAATGCGCTCCGCCATGATGTTGGCTTTCGACTCGCCATGATTGGTTGCCAATGCCACGAGTTGCCGATTGCGGTTTGTTGGATCAACCACATCGCCGTCCACGATTGTCATGCGACCCACGCCGCTGCGTGCTACAAATTCTGCTGCAAAGGAACCGACTCCTCCAAGGCCAATGACCATTACATGGGATCTTGAAAGCTTTTCGAGGCTTTCTTTTCCAATCAAAAGTTCTGTGCGGCTAAGCCAACTCAAATCCATAGGTGCTGTTTATTTGATTGCCAAAAATAACCATTGCGGTCTCCATCATGGCCTTTTTCAATGCATCGATCGTGATTCCCCGCATTTCGCACACGGATTGATAGACGGATTCTATCGACGCAGCGCTGTCGTCGGTTTCTAAAACCAGATGGCCAAGGGGTAAGGTGCGCGCCAGTTGTTGAAGGGAGGGCTTGCCTTGCATATCGCCAATGCCGAGATAATAGCCTTTGTCGATGAGCTGTCTGGCCAATTGTTCGCTGCCACGAAATCCATGGAAGATCACAGGTTCTTGAAAATTTGCTTTTTTGAGTGCCTCTAGCACTTCTTGGTGACCTTTCACGCAATGGATGATCAAGGGTTTGTGATAAGCTTGAGCCCACTGAATATGGAGGTTCAGAATATTCGTCTGATCAGCAAGATGTGTAGTCAGTCTTTTGTCGATACCACATTCACCAATCGCTACGATCTCCCTCTTTTTCAATGTGCTTTCTACCCAAAGTTTGAGTGCATCAATGTCATGTGCCTCCAACCAATACGGATGGATGCCGATGGAAGAGCCTGGTGCTTGCGGCGAAGCATGTGCAGGTAAATTAAAAACGCTGTAGGCCCCTTGGTCAGTGTTTTGATGGGTATGGAAGTCGACGTACACCAGCCAAAAGTAGAGAGAAATAGGGACCGAGGAACCGACCAAGATGTCTCTTTTGAATCTCCACACGAGGTAAAATCATCAGCACGCAGAGGCTGGTCTATGGTCAACTCAATTTGGTCGAATAAACATCAATTTTATTGACAAATGATTGTTTAAGACATATGTTTGAGTAGAGTAAAAAGCACTTTGTTTCAGGTAGAATCAAAAGGCAAAGAATTCTTTTCTTCGGTTATTTCTATTGTTTTTCTGGATTTGTGTATCTCGCTTCGAATGAGGCTCGGGATGATGTCTGCGCTATTTATTAACCCTTAATATCAAACGCCATGCTTACAGTTAGATTAAAAATCGTGGAGGAAGGCCTCAAACACCCACTGCAATCGCTTCGTCAGGCTATTGCAGAGCGACTACTTAGCAATGATGTGGTGCTTAGCGAAGAAGCGGATGTCGAGCTTAAAATCAAATTCATGCACCAAGACAATCGCGATGTGATATTGATTCAACAGCGCGATGCAGCGAGCAAGCACAAAATCAATGAGAAGCTCATGCGTTATTATGCTGAAACCTGGATTCAAGACGTGGCAGAGCATTCAGCCCTTTTAATTGGGGAATCCGAGTATGTGGCGTAGCCATTTTTGATTCATGTGGATCGCTGTTTATCATGTGTGATTATCAAAGAGCCGTTTCAATGTGTGAGATGGCTTTTTTTATGCTCATAACGGGGGCTTCCATGAGCATCAAAAGGTTTGTAACCTTTGCGCCTGTCTCGCCGTAGAATTGAGTTGACCGCATACCTTCAAATGCTTGATTAAGGTGAATCCTGAAATATTAAAACACTATTTCGACACTGCCGCTAAGGCAGACGCATGTTTCTCATATAGGGGACCATTCTTAGATCAATTTACGGAAGTGATCTTGGACGTAGCTGCTTCGGCTGGCAGCTCAGCGGAGATCGAGCGAAGTATTCAGCGCAAAATGTCATTCATTTTGGTGGAGAGCTTCCAGAATATTCTAAAACACGCGGCCTTGGAAGATGTCCATGAAAGGAGCGACTCCGGTGTCTTTAGCTTTCGATTGTCTGGCCGCAATTTCATAATCAATACCATCAATTTCACTACTGCTGCGGAAGCTGAAGCCCTAAAGGGAATGATCGACTTGGTGAATGAGCACAATAAAAATCAAACACTCAAGGAGTATTACATGCAACATTTGCAGGAAAATGAGTTGAGTGTCAAAGGCGGTGCTGGTCTGGGTTTGATCGAATTGGCCCGTAAGTCGGGATCCATGATACTCTATAAGATGGATGAAATGGAGAACGGAGTTTGTTTTCATCAACAGATATCTATGATCAATAATGAAAACTCGGATTTGACCGTTGAAAATTTCATTGAGATCAATCGCCGCAGGTATGAAGAGCTAAAAAGAGATAATGTGTTTTTGAGCTATTCGGGCGAAGTGAATCAGAAAAGTTTGCTGCCGAT
>JAIYCK010000235.1 GCA_027488055.1 Flavobacteriales bacterium
AATCAATGAAGCCTTTGATTTTGTCAAATGCCCTTTTATCGATCACTGCATTGATGAAATTGCCGAAATCTTCCGGGCTTCCCATTTTAAATGATTTCACATCTGCAATGATCTGCTCTTTTACAGCGCTCCATGCAGATGCTGGAACATAAGCTCGGCTTGCTGCGCTGCATTTCTGACCTTGAAACTCGAAAGCTCCTCTAACGATCGCAGTAGCTATTTCAGAAGGTTGAGCACTTGCGTGAGCCACAACGAAATCCTTTCCGCCGGTTTCACCTACAATACGTGGATACGTTTTGTAGCGATCGATATTGGTTCCAATTTCCTTCCATAAATGCTTGAATACTCCAGTGCTTCCCGTAAAGTGCAGGCCTGCAAAATCAGGATGTTTGAAAATGACATCACCTGCTACAGGTCCATCCACAGTGATCATATTGATGACCCCATCAGGCAGACCCGCTGCTTGAAAGAGTTCCATGATGACTTGAGCGCTATAGACCTGACTGTCGGCTGGTTTCCAAACCACCACATTTCCCATCAACGCCGCGCTGGCCGGTAAATTGGCTGCAATAGCCGTGAAATTAAAAGGCGTGAGAGCGAAAATGAATCCTTCGAGCGGACGGTATTCCAATCGATTCCATATTCCTGGCTGAGAACCTGGTTGATCGCGATAAATCTGTTGCATGAATGCGACATTGTACCGCAAGAAGTCGATCAATTCACAAGCGGCATCAATTTCGGCCTGAAATGCATTCTTGCTTTGTGCGAGCATCGTGGCCGCATTCATTTTCATGCGGAAAGGTCCTGCTAGTAGATCCGCGGCTTTCAAAAAGATAGCAGCACGATGTTCCCATGGCAAAGCAGCCCATTTTTGTTTGGCTTCTAAGGCGCTATCGATGGCAGCTTTTACATGAGAAGCGTCGCCATAATTGTAATGTCCTAAGATCTTTTTGTGGTCGTGCGGCGTGCTCATGGGACGTTTGTCGTTTGTACGCACTTGCGCTCCGCCTATGTACATCGGCACTTCGATAGCCGGTTGATTGTACATGGATTGATATGTTTGTAGCAATGCTTCGCGGTCTTGTGTTCCGACTGCATAGGTTCTTACCGGTTCGTTGACCAAGGTTGGCACTTGAAAAACTCCTTTTGGCATGATGCTTTTGATTTTTTATGAGTAGATCGCAAATGTAATGTGAGGGCATGAATATGACCATGAAAATATCATAATTCGGGATATACGTTTCAACGCATTAAACAGGAAAAGGAGCACCATGCACTTTGATTGTAGAACATAGTGAACAGATTCAATTGACTGACAAGGTTGTTTGACCATTGTTATGATTCTAAGACCACTGATGGAGTAGTGATGCAAATTCACTGGTCAAGGCTTAATTTAGCCAAGCACAAAACAGTGCTTCTACTATAATAAATGATTCGTCTTCTGATTTTAATTTTCATCGTCATAGCCGTTGAAATATATGCATTCAAGGGAATGCGCCACATGACAGCTCATTGGGACCTTGGTGCTAGGCGAATTGCCACAATAGTCTATTGGCTAAGTACCGTTGTATGCTTTGGATTGACATTTTATTTGATGTCACAAAGGCAGAATTTCGCGATGAATTACAAGTCATATGGGTTATTTAATTTCACCATTGGATTCTTTTTTCTGGTCTTTGTTTCAAAGCTTCTATTTGGTACTTTTCATTTGATCAATGACATCGTAAGCGTGGTCATTTCATGGTTTCAAACGAAGCCCTTGGTGGTAGATGAAGATTATCAAAAAGTCAATCGATTGCAATTCTTCAATCAACTGGGATTGGGCATTACCGGATTGTACGCCGTTTCGGCCTTATATGGGTTTACGAAAGGTAAATATGGCTTTCGTGTTTGCCAAGAGACCATTTATTTTGATGATCTACCAGCTGGTTTTGATGGACTTAAGATTGTTCAGGTTTCGGATATGCACTTGGGTAGCTTCAATGGGGCACTCGAGGATGTGCAAGCGGGTTTTGACTTAGTGAACTCATTGGATGCGGACTACGTTTTTTTCACTGGTGATTTGGTCAATAATTTTTCGGATGAGGCAGAGCCGTGGATCCCGATGTTAAAGGGCATTCAGGCAAAACGTGGCAAATTCAGCATTTTGGGGAACCATGACTACGGTGATTATGCATTGAGACCCTATCCAGATAAACAGAAAGCACATTTTGAACGGATGCTTCAGATCCACGAAGAAGCTGGATTCAAATTACTTCGGAATGAAAGTGTAAAATTGGAAAGTGGATCCGATTCCATTCGCTTATTGGGTACCGAAAATTGGGGTAAAGGTTTTCAGCAATACGGTGATTTCGATGCGACCATGCAAGGTGCTGAGGAAGGTGAGTTCAAAATCATGCTTTCACACGATCCGACTTTCTGGGAAGAGCATTTATTGAATAAAACCAACGTACAACTTACCTTGAGTGGGCACACACATGGTGCACAGTTTGGTGTGGAACTGCCCTCATTGGGTATCAAATTCAGTCCTGTCAGTTTGCGGTATAAGCGCTGGGGTGGACTTTACACCGAAGGCAAACAGCATCTTTATATCAATCGTGGCTTTGGATTTCTTGCCTTCCCTGGGCGTGTTGGAATGCCACCTGAGATCACCTTGTTGGAGTTGCGCAGAAAAGGCTAAGAAAGGCCAATTTAATGACTAGCCCAATTTGGCTAGCGCTTGATCAATGGCTTCCTTCATGTGAAGTTCTGCGTTCTGATAGTCGCGCGGCGTGAAATTTTGACCTGTTACTTTTTCGAAGAGTTCGATGTATCGATTGGAGATTTCTTGAAGCCACTCGTCTGACATGGTTGGAACGGTTTGGCCTTCTTTTCCCATAAAATCATTGACGATGAGCCACTCTCTCACGAATTCCTTGCTCAGCTGCTTCTGCTCGACCCCATTTTCTTGACGTTCAAGATATCCATCCATGTAGAAATACCGAGAAGAATCTGGCGTATGAATTTCATCCATCAAGAGAATTCGATCACCCAACTTTCCAAATTCATATTTGGTATCCAC
>JAIYCK010000030.1 GCA_027488055.1 Flavobacteriales bacterium
CTGAGCTCAATTGATCGCAAGCTTGTTTGCCATTTCGACCAAAGCCACACACGATCACGTGGTCCTTCAACTGCTTTATCTCTTTGTTTACGCGCATATGTTTAAAGTGATTTCGAAATTCATCTTCAATGATTACAGTGGTGACGATCGTGATGGCATACACATAGGTGATCACACTTGCTGCGATGAGGATCGAGGTAAATATTTTACCACTCGTGTCCAAGGGCTGCACCTCTCCAAATCCAACGGACGCCATGGTGATGACGGTCATGTAAAAGGCATTGATCCAGGAATATCCCTCTAGCCAAACATATCCCACCACGCCGATAGTAAATACAACAAACAAGAGCAGCAGGGCAATGATCAATCGCTTGAATACGCCATACGCCTTGAGTGTCTCTATGAGGTGCCGCATGCGGACAAAGATATTAAAATAGGTGAAGCGGGTGTTCCAGAACTGAAACCATTTTCAAACGGTTCACGACCTTCCGGCGCCTCAATCTTTGTCGTATTCGAAGTCCGAATCCTGAGGAATGTTTACGCGTCTTCTGTGGATTTTATAGTCCTTGAACCGTTCCTTCACGTAAATCAAAAAATCATACTGGGTGGCATTTTTCATAAAGTCGTCGCTCACATTCAGGTAATCGATGAAGTCGTCAAACTCGTTGTCGCTGAGCTCAATGATGCCATAGTCCACGTAATGATAAAACAAGGACTTGAGCAGCTCTCGTTTTTTGTCTTCGTTTTCCAATTGCGCCACCATGCGCTTGCTCGCCTCTTTCTTGCTAAATTGTTGGTACAAAAAAGTGATTGGACTGGCCACCGCATTCAAACCGCTGAGCACAAAATCGCTTTCGTTGTATCCCAAATTCGCAATGTCTTTTTGGATTTGTTCCAAATCCCGGGGGCCGATGATCTCAATGGTCGGAATCTTATACACTCGCACGTCCAAGTAGATTTTCACTTTGTAGCTATTGGCCAAAGCACTATCCGCAAGCACGACGTTCCGAGTGTAGAATCCCAACGAGGTGACTGAAATGGTATCTGTTTTTAAACATCGCACACTGAATGTGCCATTGCTTTTTCCAAAAGTGCCTTTGTTGGTCCTTCTGTTCACCACAATCAAATTGGAGATCGGCTGATCTTGTTCGTCGTAGACAATGCCGTCCAAATGCACCCACAGCGAATCTTTGCTTTGAGCGCTCAATTGGACCGTGCTCAAAAGCAGCGCTCCCATCACGGTGATCCTCACAACTAGTTTATGTATCATCTGCTCAAAGATAGTTTAATCCACAAAATATTAGTCATCGGACGCTCAGAGAGGCCAATGGTTACGAATTAGAACAGATATTACCATTCCACGCTGCGTTGCGAGTAAATTCGTGCCATGAATTCAATGGACGAAAAGAAAAAAGCCTTTGAGCGCCTGCTCATCATCATGGATGAATTGCGCGCCCAATGTCCTTGGGACAAAAAGCAAACACTGGATAGCTTGCGCCATCTCACCATCGAGGAGGTCTACGAATTGGGGGACGCCATTCTCAAAGGCGATCTGCAGGAGTTGAAAAAGGAAATTGGAGACATCCTATTGCACATGGTGTTCTATGCAAAAATTGCTTCGGAACAACAGCACTTTGACATTGCGGACAGTTTGAATTCCATCTGCGATAAACTCATCAGTCGACACCCGCATATTTACGGCGACGTGGTGGTCAAGGATGAAGAAGAAGTGAAAGCGAATTGGGAAAAGTTGAAGCTCAAAGAGGGCAAAAAAAGTGTGTTGGAGGGCGTTCCACAATCCTTGCCGGCTATGGTGAAAGCGCAACGCATCCAAGACAAAGCCCGCGGCATTGGCTTCGACTGGGAACGAGCGGAACAAGTGTGGGAAAAGGTGGAAGAAGAAATGAATGAATTCAAGGCGGAAGCCGATGCGCAATCCAATAAAATGGAAGATGAATTTGGGGACCTCTTGTTCTCCTTGGTCAATTATGCCCGCTTCAAGGGAATCAATCCAGAGGATGCGCTAGAGAAAACCAATCGCAAGTTTATACGCCGCTTCCAATATCTCGAGACCGAAAGTGCCAAAGACGGCAAGACCATGGATCAAATGAGTCTGACGGAAATGGACGTCTATTGGAACAAGGCAAAAAGTTTGGAAAACTAAGCTTTCTGGCTGCGTCGTTGGTCCTTTAGCGATCCACTCAAAACGTATTACATTTGTAGAGCAATATTATTACAATGAAAAAAATCACATTCTTTTTATTCGCGTCGATGGCCATGGGTGGCTGCGACCATAGCAATCACAGCCATGCGCCCACCGATCCGAATGCGGTAGAATTCTACGGTGAAAAATTCGACACCACAGGAGCCATCACCCAAGTTGAAATGGTTCAGAACTACGCTGGCAGCGATACCATGCCCGTTAAATTCAAAGCAAGCATTGTGGAAACATGTGCCAAAGCGGGCTGCTGGATGACTATCGCCAACAACGCAAACTACCCAATGTATGTATTCATGAAAGACCATGCCTTTGGCGTTCCGTTGGAAGGTTGTGCCAAGCTCGGATGCATTGTCAACGGTGTGGTACACAGAGATACATTGTCGGTGGACATCCTAAAGCACTTCGCTGAGGACGCCAATAAATCACAAGCAGAAATCGATGCCATCACGGAGCCAATCCCATGCTTGTCCGTTACGGCAAGCGGTGTTGCTTTGAAGGGATTCGAAGAACACTTTAAGGGCGATGGCCATGAAAATTGTTCACACGATCACAGTCATTGATTCGGTGATACTCTCATTAAAAATCAAAAAAGGCCATCGCATGATGGCCTTTTTTGATTTTTAATATTGACTCAACTTCTTACTCCCCTTTTCATACACCGGCGAACATAGCGAGTCACTTTCAATGCAGACCCAGCTGAGACCAAAGACGGTTTCGTGGGTAAAAATGGAGAGATCCTTCGACAAGCTCAGGATGACAAGACACGTCTAATTCAGCAGCTTGGCCATCTGCATTTGGATTGAATGAAAGCCATACAGGCCAAGCCTTTTATAATACAGCCCCCTTGTCATCCTGAACGTAGTGAAGGA
>JAIYCK010000018.1 GCA_027488055.1 Flavobacteriales bacterium
AGCTCGGGCCAAAAAACTTTTTTTAATCAGTCTGGAAATGCTTTCACCAATGATCAACTCTTGATAGTTTTCATAAAGTGGTAACTCTACGTTGGAACTCAAGGGTGTAGCCGTGACGCCAAGAATCGTTTGTTCTTCAAACCATTTGAAGAGCTTGCGGAAACTATTGTAATGCGCTTCATCCACAATCACCAATCCCAGGTTTTCGAAGTCCATTTTTTCATCGCGCAAACGATTGTTCAGGGTCTCGACCATGGCCACAAAGCAAGTGTACTCTTCTTCGTCAGGGAGTTCTTTGACTTTGCTTACAATGATTTTATTGCGTACCCCCACGTCATCCAATTGTCTGGATGTTTG
Source organism: Flavobacteriales bacterium (assembly GCA_027488055.1). Taxonomy (GTDB): domain Bacteria; phylum Bacteroidota; class Bacteroidia; order Flavobacteriales_D; family Sanyastnellaceae; genus CANHSF01. The sequence continues at coordinate 358 of JAIYCK010000018.1, forward strand.
CGCCAATAACTCAATGCGATGGGTAAGGATGAGGACTTTTTTTCCTGTTTCTGAGATAAAGCGCTTAGCGATTTCGGAGAAAATAACGGTCTTTCCTCCGCCTGTAGGCAGTTGGAATAACAAGTTTGATTTGCCTGCATATGCATTGATCCGCTCGAAGATCTTTTCAAGCGAATCTCTTTGATAATCGTATAACTTTTTACCTTCTTTTTTTTCGAGAAGATCGGAAGGTTCCAAGGTCATTTAAGGCGGCGCAATTTGGTTATCACTTTGCTCGAACGGCAGAGATTCGTGAATCGAAATAATTTTTTTAGGATCAAATCGAAACTCAAAGTTCTCCTTTATCAGCCTATACTTAGGCATAGGGTTCGAAAAAGTGGCTGCAAATATACGCAACGCAATTGCCTTCAGTGCTATCAAAAGCACACACACGATTGAATTGTGGATGAAGCTCTGAACAATATTAAATTTGTGTGTGGATCAAATGATCGGATAATCGAAAACATCATGAGTTTTGACTCTAAAAATCAGCTTGTTGGAACAGACTGGAGCACGCTCTGGGAAGAGGAATCGCGGCGAGCTTATTTTGAGCCTTTGCTCAAAAGTGTTGATAACGCATATGCTGAGAGCATCTGTTTCCCGCCGAAACCGTTTGTTTTTAATGCTTTTCTAACAACGCCGTTGCAGAACGTTAAGATTGTGATCCTCGGACAAGATCCCTATCATCAAAAAGGACAGGCACATGGATTGAGTTTTTCAGTACCTGCCGCCATGGCTGCTCCGCCCTCGTTGCGCAATATTTTAAAAGAGTTACATCGCGATCCACTGGTGTCCGTTCCGATGACCAACGACCTCACAGGTTGGGCAAAGCAAGGCGTGCTATTGCTCAATACGTGGCTCACTGTGGAAGCCGGCAAGCCAGGTTCACATCGGCTTTTGGGGTGGGAACAATGGACCGACGCCTGCATTCGCACTATTTCTGAGACCCAGAATCAGGTGATATTTATGCTGTGGGGAGCGCCTGCTCAAAAAAAGCAAAACCTCATTGATCAAAGTAAACATGTGGTGCTGACGGCTCCGCATCCTTCGCCTTTGTCCGCGCACAGAGGCTTTATCGGATGTGGTCACTTTTCTCAGGCCAATGCGATGTTAATGGCAGATGGAAAGGACCCGATCGATTGGTCCTGTTCATCAATCACTCACCACCAGTAGAATAAGAGCGAGAAGGCAACAGCCAAGGCCAAGTATGTTCTTACGACTGAAGCGCTCTTTGAACACGAAATAAGCAATACCAGCGCCGAGCATCACCACCGCAAGATTGTTGATAGGAAGGGTCGTTGAAGCGCTGAACAATTGAGCATTGTAGGCCTTGACCAAAAAATAGATACTGCCATAATTGACGATTCCCAAGCCTATTCCTGCACCTACATCGCGGGTGTGAATGCGAATGCGTCCGCGCCATAATTGTACGATGAGGAGCAAAGTACCTATGAGTCCTGCGGTGCCGAAGCTCAAACAAGAGTATAAACTAAGCTCGTTTTCATTCGTCGTAAAAGCTTGGAAATAGGCTACCCCAAAATCAATGACCGTGCTGCCAATGAGAATGAGTAATGGAAAAACCACGTGGCGCATACTGAAATGACCTTGCTCTGTTTTGAGTGAAGACAAAATGACTCCAACAAGTGCCATGGCGATGGCTGCTAGTTTGAGCGGCGTGGGGAATTGAGATGGGTCGAACCAAGCAAACAATAACACAGCCAATGCGAGTGACATTTTGCTGGCGATGGTGGTAACGCCCACGCCCACCTTTTGCGAGGAGATACCCATCACATAAAAGATCGAGATAAATACAGTGCCCAATGCGATACCTCCAACAGCCCAAATGGGCCACTGGATGGCCGACTCAAAGGCCAATGCGGGCTCAGGAATGACCAATATTCCGCACGTCAAAGCGGTCATGTAGTTGAATACGATGGCAGGAAACAACTGAATGCCTTTTTGATCGAATAGCTTGAAAATGGGATAGATTGCGGCGTTGGCAAAAATGCTGAGTATCAAAAAAATCATGACGCAAAAGTATATAATGTCTTTTGGTCTCACTTATTTTGAGCTAGATTCACATCTTTAAAATTCATTCGTGATATGTATTCCAATTTAATTCCTACTGAATATGAAGAATAATGTGGGATGTTTTGTCCTAGCTGCCTTGTCTTTAGTATTGGTAGGCTGCGATCCACGGTATGAGGGTGTTATTTATGTGCAGAATGCGACGGATCAACCCATCGTCTTCATTGATACTCTCTATACAGAATATCGCGACACCATTTTAATACCCGCCAATTCCCGCATCGAAGTGGATCAGTTTGGAGGGCTTGGCGCAGGAATGGGTATAACATGTTGTCCTTGCGAGATCCCTGGTCGGTTCATTCACCCGTTGGATTCAAGCTATGTGGTTACCAAGTCATTTTTGCACCAAGTCAATTGGGATTTGGAGAATACAAATACCAAAATACAGCACAGTGATCCCATTGAATGCACGTTCGCACTGCGCAATTCGGATTTGCTGATTGTGGACTGACGGCTTAAATGCTCATGGTCCGTATACGCACCTTTTAGCGGGAAGCGACATTTTGATAGAGATGGAGCAGGTCTTTTCCAACGCGAATTTTTTGAAAAGACGCAATCGGAAGTTGGGGTGCTTGCAGACCTTGCACCAATGCATTTGGGGACTCAAATACACGTGCTTCGTCCCACAAATTTTCATCTATGAACCGACGCAACGTATGCTGTCCTCCTTCCACCAAGATGCTGGCAATTCCAGTTTCATAGATTTTCTTTAGAATAGCATGCAGATGAAAAGGAGCGGGCATGCATATTTTCTGAGAGGTCGAATCTTCAATAGGACCTTCGCAGATCACGGTAAGGGGCAGGCCGTCGTGTCTCATGGAATGATCCGTTGGTAGTCGATTTTTGGGGTCCACCACAAAGCGCATGGGCTGCTCGCCTGCGGCAAAGCGCACTGAAAGTTTTGGTTCATCGTGAATGGCTGTCTGCACTCCAATCAAAATCCCCATTTCCTGTCCTCGCCATTGATGCACCCAGCTTTGAGCAGGCTTTCCGCTTATAGCTACGCTGCCAATCTGGCCTTGGCTTCGATCGATATCCATGAAACCGTCACTGCTTTGCGCCCATTTAAGCAGTATCCATGGGCGCTGTTGTGTGATATGACAAATGAATCGCTTATTGAGAGAACGGTTTTCTGTTTCCAAAACGGGCCCAGTGATTTCAATACCGTGGCTGCGCAAAAGCGCGATGCCTCTGCCCGCCACCAAGGGGTTTGGGTCTTGCATCCCATACACCACATGCCCAATGCGATGGTCTACAATGAGCTTCGCACAGGGCGGTGTTTTGCCATAATGACTGCATGGTTCCAAGTTCACATACAAAGTGGATTGGGGCAAAACATCGAAATCGGCTAAGGAACGTATGGCTTCTACCTCGGCGTGTGGTCCGCCATAGCGACTGTGATATCCTTCGCCTATGATCTTGCCATCGTACACAATCACAGCTCCAACCAGCGGGTTGAGCCCCGTAGTGCCCAATCCTTTTTGAGCCAATTCGATGCATCGCTGCATATAGAGATTATGATGCATGCGACAAAAATACGTGAGTTTGGATTGTTTAGAGGAGAACTTCGAGATCCAAAGCGGTCCAAAAACATTTTAAATAGCACGATCAGGTGCGCCAAGGAAGTGTGTGTATCGGCCATCGTATAAAAAATGGGGTGTAGATGATATATGTAAGTGCATGGATATTAGTGGTTTGATATTTTTAGGGATGCATACTACTATTTTTTAACAGGAATTAAGAAAAGAATAGTACATTGTATAACATAGAACGGTGTTATGTATATATCTTTGCCATGTAAATTACTTTCAGGAACCCTTTACCATGAAAACATCACTTTTGAAATCGGTCGCTTTCCTGGGCTTCACAGCAACATTGTTTGCCATCATGGCGGCTTTCACGACAGAGCATCCCAGGCGATTGTCGGATCAGCTTTCGGAGGAAAACGCATCTCCCACCCTCCAAAATTGGGTCATGTCCCAATTAGGTTATCCCTCTATACTGGAGCGGGAGGAGAAGAATAATCCGGTGCTACTTCGTCTACATATTGGGCCAACTGGTCTGGTGGAGGTTTTGACATGTTCAGCAGCGATTGCCGCACTTGAGCCGTATGTCATCGATCGACTTCAAGGAAAGAGTGCCATGGTAAGGAACGACTTCCTGAGTCGTGATTTCGAAATGAAAATAAATTTCCGTCCAATGGAAGGCGGACACGGAACCAATTAATAACAAACACATGGACATAGAAAATGCAAAAGCGCAGATGCGCAAGGGAGTGCTCGAGTTTTGCATATTGGGTGTATTGCAACGCGGGGAGGCTTATCCAAGCGATATCATCGCAGCACTCAAGGAGGCGCAACTCATCGTGGTGGAAGGCACTTTGTATCCATTGCTTACTCGACTCAAAAACGATGGTTTATTAAACTATCGCTGGGAGGAAAGCAATAGTGGACCACCGAGAAAGTACTACGCCATCACCGAAACGGGCCGACAATTTTTAGGCGAACTCAAAAAAACATGGGATGATCTGTCCTATGCAGTATCCAAAACCCAACAACCTCAATAACCAAGACCATGAATAAAACCATATCAATCAATTTGGGTGGCAGTGTATTCAACATCGAAGAGCACGCATACGACCAATTAAAAGCGTATTTGGAACAAATCCGACGCAATTTAGAGGAGCCAGAAATGGCAGATGAAGTGATGTCAGACATCGAGCTTCGCATCGCTGAACTCTTCAAAGATCAAATGACGGTCGTCAAGAATGTGATCATTCCTACCGATGTGGATCACATCATCGCAGTGATGGGCAGACCGGAGGATTTCGGCACAGGTCAGGCGAAGGAGTCCTCACACTCCAAAAAGGCTGATGCAAAAACCGAATCTACAGGCCATAAAGGTCGACGAATTTTTCGCGATGGGGATGATGCCGTCATAGGTGGGGTATGCTCTGGATTGAGTCATTCCATCGGCTGGGATCCATTGGTTTTGCGCATCATCGCCGTATTGATCGGCTTTGTCTCTTTTGGATCAGCGTTTTTGGGATATATCATTTTATGGGCCCTCGTTCCGGAGGCACGCACCACTCCTGAAAAATTGCAGATGCGCCGCGAACCCGTGAACGTGGAGAATATCAGTCGCTTTGTGAATGAAGAAGCTGCCAAGGCCTCACAAAATATCAATCGGGCAGCCAACCGTTTCAATTCGTCTACTTCACAAGCAGCTAAAGGCGCGGGCCTAGTGATTACAAAAATCATTGGAGCGGTGATCTCATTCATGGGCATTGGATTGCTCATTGTTTTGATGATCGCTCTGACAGCCGCCGATTCGCATATTTTTGGTTGGACAGGCGCTGATCTTGGGTTTTTCAATGCCTATATCTGGGATGATCCTTCCATGGGTTTGTGGCTGATGGTCGCCATTGTGCTCCTTATTGGAACGCCCGCAATGGGGATGCTGTATTCAGGCATTCGCCTGCTCATGGGCACGGTCAAGCGCATTCCATTTCTCGGAGCGAGCTTGTTTGGCCTTTTTCTCATCGGTGTGATCATCGCCTTTTGGGCAGGAAGTTCATTGGCGCGCGAATTCAGTCGACATGCGGAGTTCAAAACCGATTTGACTTTCCCAGTGGATGAGGTGAGAGACACCTTGTTTTTGTCTGCTATAGAAGATCCCATTTTTATGGGACGCAATGAGCTGCATCGTTCTTTGAGCGATTTGGTGAAACGCTCGGGTGATAGCACGTATTATGGCGATCCCATTCATCTCAGCTTTGAGTCCACCAACGATGATCAATTTCGTCTGCGTATCATACGCCAGAGCGAAGGCAGGGATTTGGATGAGGCAGGTGAACTGGCTAGTAACATACGATATCAGTATTTGATTGACGGCAACAACCTGCAATTGGCCACGGTCTTCAGCACGCCCAATAAGGATCATTTCCGCGCACAAGCCATTAACATGACAGTGTATGTCCCAGTGGGCAAGAAGGTTTCAATCGGAAAAAATGTATCGTGGATCACATGGTTTGATGAGGACGAAGAAAACAAGATTTACACCATGTGCGATGATCATTTGGAAGAGGACTGCCCAGAGAGGAATTCACGCCGCCAAAGGGAATCAGAGCCACAAAACGGGAACGATTGATCGAACGAATTATCTATTCTTACTTTACAAAAGGTGCTTCGAAAGAGGCGCCTTTTTTATTTCTGCACGAATGTAGGAGAGCGCTGCAGTCCTAGCTTCTCACCTTGTCGCATCATGAATCCGAATGCTTGATCAAATTCATTTTCAATTTCGCCATCTAGTATGGCATCTTTAATGGTGTTTTTAATCACACCAACCTCGCGACATGGCTCCATCCCAAAGTAGGACATGATGAGTTCGCCACTGATGGGCGGCTGGAAATTGCGGATATGATCTTTCTTTTCCAC
>JAIYCK010000056.1 GCA_027488055.1 Flavobacteriales bacterium
AAAGGGACTGAAAATTTATTGTTTGAGAAGTACGCAAAAGAACATCCTAAAAGAGAGCAAGCACTTAATGCTTGGCTATATTTAGAGCAAATCTATGCTCTGGATTCATTATTTTCAAACCAAACAAGGCCAAACAAGGCCATTCAATTAGAAAAGAAACGTATAAAACAAGAAGACGAAGAATATTTAGCAAAACTGCCAAGCAGCAGTTATGTTAGCTGGTTTTTGCCAATACGTAAATTGGTGAGCTCGGTTTCAATAATTGCCCAATACCGTCCAAAGGAAATTCCCTCCACAATATCTGCTTTTAGAACACTAGATTATACCGACCACCGTTTGTATAAAAGTGGATTGTTTAAAGATGCCATTGAAAACCATTTTTGGTTGTTAGAAAATTGCGGTAAATCACTGGATTCGGTTGATATTGAAATGAAACTATCTATTGACGCCATGCTGGTAAACCTTATTAAAGATGAAAAAAAACTGAATGAAGTAACAGATTATTTATTCGATTTATTAGAACGTCACAGCCATTTTCAGGCATCGGAATATCTTGCAATTAAGGTGTTAAACGAAGTAAGTTGCACTATCAATAGCGATTTGGCAAAACAATTGGAGACCTATCGTGCCATGAAGAAGGGCAACATTGCACCTGAAATTCAATTAGCAGGAAGTAGTTTTTTAAACGGAGTTAAACAATCACAATTTAGTAATCTTTCAAGTTTAAATACACCATACACATTAGTAGTTTTTGGAGCTAGTTGGTGTCCAAAATGTTCAGAAGAATTGCCCAAGCTCATTCAAAACTATTCTAAATGGAGAAACAATGGCGTTGAGGTTGTTTATGTTACATTGGATACTGATAAAAGTTCTTTTGAACAAGCGGTAAAAACATATCCGTTTTTTGCTTACTGCGATTATGAAAAATGGGAAAGCAAAGTAGTTAAGGATTATTATGTGTTTGGCACACCTACTCTTTATCTGTTGAACAATAATCGAGAAATAATACTCAGACCAAATTCTATAGCGCAGATAGAAGCATGGGTGGACTGGTTTTTGGTGCAAGGAAATAAATGACAGGAGTAGAATCAACGAAACGCTAACAGCACCTACCCAAAATGCGTGGTTTAGCCTCGCTGATCGTCTATTCGTATTACGCTGCCCTCGACTCCGCTGCCCTCGACTCCGCTCGGGCACCGGAGTTCATGCTACTGTAATAATATGTTTAATTATAACTTGTGAGATCCTTCACTGATCGTTTACGTTTCAATGAAGAAGATCCTTCGACAAGTTCGTGAGAGATGAATTCCTGGTTTGTCCTTTCTGCACCAATCTGAAATCAGACGATGGCTCAATGTGCAGCCCCATGTCGTACAGCGGACATTGGTGGTAGGGTATGCCGAAGGGTTCAAGTTAATCTTACCAGTTCATTTGGGTAGAAGATATTTTGGACTACTTCTGATAGTATCAAAAGATCGTATCGATGAAGCCTCCATCATACAAGGCAATCTTGGCCTGATATCCCTCCAAACCCTTTAATTCTTTTTAACGAAAAAACAATTCTACAAAGAGGTTGTTTCGTTTTAAAATCGTATCATTACGGGGATGGAATACACGCACAAAAAAGGATTTGCATTTAAGACGTATGAGGCTCCTGTGGTGGCACCATTCGATAAGCTATTCGACATCTTCAAGGAACTTATTGTACACGCATCGGGCGACTTCGACGAGGCCATCGATTGGTTGCGCCAACTGGATCAAGAATACAAATTGACAGACGAGGATTATACCATCGACGATTTTATAGAAGAACTCAAAGAAAAGGGATATATCAAAGAAGAGGTAAAACCCGACGGCTCAGGCGGTATGGCGATCACCTCCAAAACGGAAAGGGAAATACGCCAAGCGGCCCTCGACCAAATTTTTGGCAATCTAAAGAAATCGGGCAGCGGCAATCATAAGACCAAATATGCAGGCCAAGGAGATGAACAAACAGGGGAATTCAGAGCCTATAATTTTGGCGATACCATCGAAAGCATTTCTCTTACCGAAAGCCTGCGCAATGCGCAAATCAACAATGGGGTGGATGATTTTACCCTGACCGAAAATGATCTGGTTGTGGAAGACGCCCAATACAAGGCGCAAATGAGCACGGTGCTCATGATCGACATCAGCCATAGCATGATCTTATACGGCGAAGATCGCATCACTCCGGCCAAAAAGGTAGCCATGGCCCTGGCCGAACTCATCACCACGCGCTACCCCAAAGACACCATCGATATTTTGGTATTTGGCAATGATGCCTGGACTATCGCCATCAAAGACCTGCCTTATCTGACCGTGGGTCCTTACCACACCAACACCGTGGCAGGCTTGCAATTAGCGATGGACATTTTGCGCCGAAAAAGAAATACCAATAAGCAAATTTTCATGATCACCGATGGCAAGCCCAGTTGTGTGCGCGAAAACGATGGCCGGTATTATATGAATAGCAATGGCCTCGACCCGTATATCGTAGAGCAATGTTACAACCAGGCTCAACAAGCGCGCAAACTGCACATACCCATTACCACCTTCATGATTGCCCGTGATCCCTATCTGCAGGAGTTTGTGGATCATTTCACGGAAGCCAATCAGGGCAAAGCATTTTACACAGGAATCAAAGGATTGGGAGAGATGATCTTTGAAGATTACGATACCAATCGCAA
>JAIYCK010000278.1 GCA_027488055.1 Flavobacteriales bacterium
TATACGTGCTGACCAATAATAGAGCTTGGTCGAGAGGAATCAAATACGCCATCCTTGATCATCAGTGAAGCACCGCCGGGCAGCACTTCTTCTGCTGGTTGAAAGATTAATTGCACGCGGCCTTCCCAATGCGTTCGAGTATTCCAAAGTATACTGGCGGCGCCAAGTAAACTGGTCGTATGCACATCATGTCCACATGCGTGCATGATGCCAGGGCGAGTGCTCACATAACTCACGTCATTGGCCTCCAGGATGGGCAAGGCGTCCATGTCTGCTCGCAAGGCAATGCAGCGACTGTCGGGATTGCGCCCTTCGATAATAGCGGTGACACCATATCCCCCGATACCAGTTTGTGGAGAAAGACCCAAGTCGCTCAAATATGAAGCTACATAAGCCGAGGTCTCTTTTTCTTGATAGGACAACTCCGGATGGGCGTGCAAGTGCCTGCGATGCGCAATGAGCGAAGGCATCATAGCTTTCGCCTGCTTTTTTATTTCTTCAATCAGGTGGGTCATGGGCATGTACATGAATGGGAGGAACGTTGTACCTGTTGCAAGGTGAAGATCGAATCGGAGAGGGCCAAGGTGTATCCCACATTGCCGTATTCCAATAAATAAATTTTGGGAGAGCCTTGTGGTTTGCTTTGTTCGAAGTTGACCTTGCCCTCTTGTCGTGCTATTTGCAGGTGCTCTGCACTTACTTCAGCGCAGTCCATACTGCATTGAGCGTCTGGTGAGATGAGCATGTCAAACTCACGAATGTCTTGCATCATCCTACTTTGAGGCGTCCAATTCAGCCAGTCTCGATTGGGAAACATCATGGCTACAACCACCAATCCGATGATCATGCCGACAAGATAACGGGTGAGTCGCTGTGCAAATGTCATGGCACAAATGTATTGCACAACCTCAAGTTTGCGTGATTTTGGGATGATCAAATTGAAGAACAACATTCCTTTATGAATTCAATTGGATGAGCTAGCAGAGCAGCGCGCCGCGCGAAATGGCCAGGTATCCAACAAAGGATCATTGTGAGGTAGATCAATTGCAGTTTATAGGTCTGTTTGCTTTTTTTGTGCAAGCTCGTTCGCTTTGACCTGCATGCTAATGTAAATTCGCAGACATCTTTCCTAATTCAAAGACACATGGTATTAGAAACAAAAGGCCTTGGATTTCAATATGCCGGTGGCCAAGCATTTCGGTTTCCCGACTTACAATGTGGACCGGGCGAGCAAAAATTGGTGTTGGGCCAAAGTGGAAAGGGTAAAACCACTTTGCTTCATCTGATTGGCGGATTGTTGCGGCCTCAGCAAGGACAAATCATGCTGGCGGGCGCCGACGTCACGGCTTTGAATGATCGAGCTTTGGATCTGCACCGAGGCAAACATGTCGGCATCGTTTTTCAAACGGCTCACTTCGTGAATGCGCTAAGTGTGTTGGATAATTTGTCACTGCCCGCTTTTCTGACTGGCGCAAAATATGACACGACCAGAGCCATGGAACTATTGGATCAATTGAATCTATCTTCCAAGGCGCACCGCAAACCAAGCGCATTGAGTGTGGGGGAGCAACAACGAGTAGCTATTGCACGCGCTGTGATCAATGGACCCGCTCTTTTGTTAGCTGATGAGCCAACGAGTGCGCTGGATGATCACAATGCAGAACAGGTGATTCGACTGCTTAAAAACTATGCAGCAGAAACCCAAGCGGGCCTCATCATCGTGACACATGATCAACGATTAAAAAGTGAAATTCATCAAATGGTAGCCTTATGAATCTGTCTAAAATAGCTTGGAGCAACATCAGATACAAAAAATGGAATACCATTTTAAGCGTGGTATTGTTGGCTTTTGGAGTTGGTACAATCGCAATGATGTTGTTGCTCGAACGCCAATTGAGCCAGCAATTTGAGCGCAATATCAAGGACATCGATTTTGTGCTTGCGGCCAAAGGAAGTCCGCTGCAGAGCATTCTGTCCAACGTATACCATGTGGATGTGCCTACGGGGAATATCAAAGTGGGCGATGCAAAGAAGATCATACAGAACACTTGGGTGGAAGAAGCAATTCCTCTGGCGTATGGCGACAACTACGAAAAATACCGCATCGTTGGCACTACCGCCGCGTATCCCGCATTGTACCAATGTCAAATGGCGCAAGGCCGAGTGTTTGATCAACCATTTGATGCAGTAGTTGGTTCGCTGGTCGCGCAAGAGACAGGCCTCCGAATTGGTAGCACCTTCACGAGCATGCACGGGTATGACAATGCGAGCGACGACAATGCTCATCATCATACCAAACCCTACACTGTTGTTGGGATTTATGAAGAAAGTGGAAGCGTAGTAGATCGTTTGATATTGACTCCTGTGGAAAGTACTTGGATGGTCCATGATCATGCAGAGGAAACAGTTCCAGCGGACACAATAAATGAGCAAGAGCCTAAGCAGCCTGTTCGTTCCATGGCCGAAAATGACAAAGACGAAGGGTTGACAGGAGCCGAAGTGATGCAGCGCATGGCTGAGATGGGCGCTCGGCCAACGATCGGAGGACGCAGGAAGCCGAATGACGACAAGGAAATGACTGCTTATTTGATTCGTAAAAGGAATAGGGGCGCATTCGGTTTTTTGGCCAAGATGACCGAGAATACGACCATGCAATTGGCCAATGTGGCAGTAGAGAGCAATCGTTTGATGAATAATTTTGGAGTCGGACTGGGGACCTTAAAGGCCATAGCTTATGTCATTAGTTTGATTTCATTTTTGAGCATTTTTATTTCACTTTACAATAGCCTCAAGGAGCGTCAATATGAATTAGCCTTGCTACGTACAATGGGAGGCACTCGCTGGACATTGTCCCGACTCATCTTGTTGGAGGGTCTTTGGATCGTCGGTATTGGCTGCGTGTTGGGCTTTTTTCTAAGCCGAGGTGGCACCTATCTTTTGAGTAGATTATCGGAAGATACCTTCCGATATCCCTTGCAAGTATGGCAAGTGCAATGGATGGATATGCTGCTATTCGGCTTAACTTTGTGTGTAGGAATCATGGCCTCATTATTGCCAGCCGTGAAGGCAATGAAAATGGACATATCAAAAACCTTGAGCAATGCTTAAAAAGATCGTTTTTTTATGTGTAGGTATATTGGTGTCATTGGGCACTTTCGGTTTTATTCATTGGCGCAATCAGCCTGAACCTGTGGCCAAGGCCAAACGGATCAAGACCTGGGAGCAGGGTGAATCGTTGGTTTTATTGCCACAAGTGCCAGTGGGTGGATTGGCTGAGTTGACGTGGATGACGTTGACAGACGTATCGTATAAGCAAGTCTATGTCCCTGAATTGGATCAATACTATTGGAAGCCCACCTTTGGTGCTTCTGTCAAATATCTCGAAGGTCGCGAGGTGTTTATTACGGGATATGTAATTCCGGTTGAAGTGGATGAGAATTTCTACGTGGTATCGCGTTATCCGTATGCCAATTGCTATTTCTGCGGTGGCGGCGGACCAGAAAGTGTAGTGGATCTTCGGTTTGCCGGTAAAAACAGGGCTTATAGAACCGATGAGCGTCTGACGTTTAAGGGCAAGTTGAAACTGAATGCCAACGATGTGTATCAAATGAACTACATTCTCGAAAGCGCGGTAGAATACAAACCTTAGTTGTTCAAAATTGTGCAACACCAAAACGGGATCATTGCGTAACAAGATCAATGCTTGTGCTGCTCACTGCAGCCACGAATCCTTTCGCATTTTCAATGTTGTCGGGTGAAAGCAATACCAATCCACGTAAGTCTGTTTTGTCATAAAAAAACAAATGCTCGAATTCTTTACGGATGGCATAGATCGTGAGTCGATGTGCACCATAATTCGTAAAATCCGTGTCGAACAAGATAGTGCCTGTTTGAGAGATAGGGCCGCTGTATTGTGCATCAAATAAGCCTCCTGGCCCTATGAATGGAATCGCTGTTGGTGTGGATTCGAGGCTCTCGAGTTGAAGCAAATAGCTGTATTGGTTGTCTGGTAAAGCCGTCCATTGTATGACCATGGCAGGTGAACCAGTCGAATTGGGGTCAATGGTGATTTCTGTGCTACTCACGGAAGTAACTTCTATGGCCGGGGGAATGCGTGTATGTGCAATCGCCGTATAGCCATCCAAATCACATGTTAAATCGACCGCGTCATTGGCGACAAACACATGATTGAGCTGCTCGTATCCCATGCCATTCCATGTTAAATTCCATGATTGATCGTTCGTATTCAAATGCACAGAAGCGTCCTTCACCGCGCTGAGATCATCAGCATAATAGAGGTAAACAAGGGGATTAGCGCCCTCACGAAAGGTGGCGGTCACAATAACCTCTCGAACCTGCGTCTCTGGTTGACACGCAAGCAAAGCAAGCAGAGCTATGTAAGACCATTGTTTCAAAATCGCAATTGGATATTTAGTGAGGGGATCCAGCCAAGCATGTAAAGGTTGCTTTCATAGATCGCTAATTGCTCGTCATTTGGGTAAGCGAAGTATTCCTTTGACCGAATGTTTGTTCGGTTATAGGCATTGTAAAGTGAAGCCCCAATTTCCATTTGCGCTTTCGCCCAGTTCGTTTTGTATTGGATACTCAGATCGAGCCGATGATAGGCGGGCAATCGATCCGAATTGAAGTTACCAAAAACCACATGGGAGCTCGAGTCTCCATTGGGGTTGATGAAATCATAACTGCCAAGCAAAGGAGTGTATGGACGGCCACTGCCGAATGTCCAGAAAACACCATAGTCCCATCGACTGGATTGCCACTCGTAGTAAAGTTTAATTTCATGCCGATGCTCCCCGGAGGAAACGATGACTTGGTTGTCCAAAGCGTCATATCGTCCGGTTGTAGACATCCAAGTGTAGGACGCCAATAGTTGGTGACGGCGTTGCTGCACAAAAGCCGACAATTCTGCTCCGTGGCTTTGGCTAGTTCCATGTATCAGCGCATCGTTTTCAAAGACATCTTGCGCGTAGCCTGGAAGGGAGGTCAACAACAAAGAGCTTCCGCTTTGAACGCGAGCAAAGACATCCAAATTCACATTGCCTTTTGTAAATTCCTTTTGCAAGTTGATATTCCATTGATTGGACCGGAGTATTGGAATTTCATTTCCATCACTCAACGCCCAATAATCGGGACTGTTTTGATAGAGGTTTTGCGCTCTTACACGCTGAATCAACTGGTGCAAACGAGCATATCCAACTTCCAATCGTAACCTTTGAAGGGGCCATCTGTACGTCATGGTAAGTCGAGGCTCTTGCAAGAGATTTTTCGAAAGCTGGTCATATGTCATGCGCCATCCAGCGTTGAATCTCCATCGCAGTGAAGGTGACCACGCATCTTGAGCAAACACACTGTGCCACCAAGTGGATCTGGTCGATGCCGGAAAAGCATTGGTGCTATAGGTGTAATTTCGTTTAGACACCATATGCTCTGACTCCATTCCGACGTTCACAGAGTGATGCAGCCACAACCATTGTTTTTCGCCGGTATATTTAATATTGCGAAGGTTCGTTTCAATGTTTTGTATGCGTGTGGTGACCACATTGTTGATCGTCGCTATGGTATCGGTAGAGAAATAAGACGCGTTATAGTTGGAAATAGTCATCCTCAGCATCAGGTGCGCTCCTGGCTTGCGCTGATAAAGATATTGTAGGCTCATTCCTGCATTTTTCCATCTGCTCTCGTCGGTGTATCGCACTTTTGGGGCAAACGAATTAGCAGTTACGACGGTATCTGCATAATTGATATACAACTGATCGGTGGAAGCATACCCTGTTACATTGAATTTATGATGGCTATTGGGTCTCCATGTGAATTTCACATTCCCATCTTGGAAAAAGTACGAAGGATCATTATCATTTTCAAATGGTTGAGTGCGGGCCGTATCACTGTTAATCAAGGCACTGTTATACACGTTGGTGAAAAGGCTTCGATACACCGGGCTGTACCATCCATCTGTAAAAGCGCGGCGGCCATTGAATATAAAGCCTAGCTTGCCGGCCGTGTCCAATGGTCCTTCTACACTGAGCGACCCAGAGAGCATGCCCAATTGCACTTGCGTGATCACGTCTTGCGTGCTGCCTTCTTTGCCTATCATTTCGACTATCCCTCCGATGCGGCCACCATAGCGACTTTGTGGTGTGCTTTTAATGACCCTTACATTTTTTACAGAGTGACTATTGACGGCGGAAAACATTCCGAATAGATGATCTTGATGGTAAATTGTAAAGCCGTCTAGGAGCATGAGCGTTTGATCTGTTGCACCACCTCTGATGGTTAAACCTCCATTGTTTTCTTGGTTAGAGGATACACCGGGTAAAAGTTGTGTGCTGCGAAAGATATCGGATTCACCCATTCCATCAGCGGTGACGAGATCATTCGGATTGAACAATAAATTGGTGTTTTCAGAATCGCGTTCAAAAAGTTTTTCTGAGCCTGCCGAAACCATTACGGCTGGAAGAAACAATCTGCTGGGCAATAGGTCGATAAGCGCATTGGGTTGTTGATTGATCAATTGCCTAAGCAATGTTTGATTGCTTTCATATCCGATAAACTGAAACGAGATGGTGTCCTCGGGATGCGCCATTTGAAAGGCACAATGGAATTGCCCAAATTCGTTGGTCATGAAACTTTGCCTTGAACTTTGATTGTAAATAGTCACAAAGGGAAGCGTTTCTTTCGATTCAGCATCGTAAATGGTTCCGCTGACTTCAATAGAGGTCAGGATATCGTTGAACGCAATAGGAGGCAGCTTTTCTTCTTGAAGTCGTTTGGCAATGATGTAAGTGGATCCAACTAACAAAAAGTCATAGGATGTGGGTGCCAACAATTCAGACAGTGCTTGTTGCAATGGCATGCTGGCAGCGCGATGGGTGATCAATACTTTGGAGGTGGCAAAGTTGTCGTAAGCAAA
>JAIYCK010000255.1 GCA_027488055.1 Flavobacteriales bacterium
CTTCTTTGTCCATCGCGTGATAGTGGTCGTTACCGGGAAGTGTTTTGTCATGACTGAAATGTTTTTCAATGACGGCGGCACCAAGCAATGTGGCCACTTCGCAGGTATGCATGTCTTTGGGTAAGGTATGATCGCTGTATCCTGGCACTACATCTGGGAAGAGTCTGATCATGTCTTTGATCATACCCAAATTCGCATTTTCGTCCATGGTAGGATAGTTCAATACGCAATGCATGAGGCAAAGCGGATTGCCATATTTTTCGATTGTCTCTACTGCTTGCATGACTTCCCATTTGTAAGCTGCTCCTGTCGAGAGTATGATGGGCTTGCCGAATTTGCATTGGTGCTCGATGAACGGCAAGTTGGTCAGATCGCTGCTCGAAATTTTGAACACACTCATGAGATCGTTCAGAAAATTGGCACTTTCTACATCAAAAGGGGTGCTCATGAATTCGATGCCGGCAGTCTCACAATACCGTGCGAGTTCTTCGTATTCGTTTTTCCAAAAACTATCGTATTTTTTGAAAAGCTCGAATTGAGAGCGAGTAGGTTCTTTGGTAATATCCCAATAGTATGGTGAGTCCTTGCTTGCGATTGTCTCAGCTTTGTAAGTTTGAAATTTGATGGCATGAGCGCCACCTTCAGCTGCTTCATCAATCAGTCTTTTGGCGAGGTCCATGGATCCCTCATGATTCACGCCTGCTTCGGCGATCATGTATGGGCGAGTCACCACACGCGGGTTGTAAGAGGCTAGGAATTGTGTAAGTTTCATGGGACTAAGATAATTCGTAATCGCCATAAATCAAATGTGTTGTTTCGGGCCAATCAGGTCTATTGGTGGCATAGGGCTTCGCTCATTTTTTCATGGAAGGTGCGCATATAACTCACTTTGCAAGTAGCACGACGAACTTAAATCCATTGAGTTTTCAATGGTTTAATTGATATGATCAGATTAGCCAAGGCTTAGGGCCTCGATTTAATCATTGTTCAAATTGAAACGAAGTGCGATACCCGTGCTGATGTTCGATGTAGGGAATGACGTTGAAATTTTGGGTTTGTTCAATTGGTGATCATAGAAGAAGCGAATCTGAAGGTTTTTACTCACCTGCATATCGGCGCTCGTCTTGATGCTCCACAAGCGCTGACCTGCCGTGGGCTGACTTTGCTGTTCTACCATTTTACGGATCAAAGTCACATTGTCGCGCATGGTGATATCTGCGCGCAAATTGATGGTCGTGTTTTTCAATACCTGTACTGGCAGTTTTGATCCTTTTTTGCGTCCAATAGGATTTGGAATGTCGATGATTTTGTATCCCAATCCCACCGTGATGGAGTTGCTTTTGGTTTCTGTAATCTGATAGTTGGTCAATCCAAGAGCAACAGTGCGGTCGCGTTTGTATTCTAGTTTTACCTGTGGTTCATTTGTTTTCTCTGGATTCTTGGATTTTTTTGTTTTCAATGTCATGTCCAAGCTGAGCGGTGTGATTTGCTCACTGATCGTCACAGTATTGATAAGATGCTCAGGGATGTAGTTGTAACTGCTATCAATTGCTGTGGGGTATCCAAGTCCATTTTCGCGATAATTCAAATTGCTGACATAGGATGTAGTCATCGTTGAGCGGTACTGATGACGCACGGTAAAAGTCTTGAAGTATTTTTTAATTGCAGCAATTTTATTCAATCCGTCGTAGGTCATTGTCCAGTTGGGTTGCACTTTGGTAGCGAACACATCCAATGCTGTTTCACCAGCAGATCGACCAGTGTAGGCCGCAATAAATGCTGGAATAACCACATTCTGCGAGGTGGCCCCATAGCCATCATAGAATCCGTTGGTTTGTGCAGACGATTCATTGTGTGTGGCCGAGTTGAGCCTTGCAGATATTTGACGTCTGTAATCAATGAAATTTTGGAAGGTGGGACTGTTCCAACCTGCCTCGGGATCGTCTTTTACAAAGGCCGTTGACCATGTATTTACTGTTGCACTGAAATTACCCGTTTCTAGCGGGCTATCAAATACAAATTGATCTGTTTCGGTGTCAAAACGGAAGAAGCTAGTCAAGCTTCTGCCTTCTGTTTTATTTGCGGTAATCTCAATTTTGAAATTCTTGGCAGGCTCAAGATTGATCTTGTAATTCCAGGTCTCTGAATAGGTTTCGTTGTATTGCGTATTGAGCGTCGGTAAATTGATGATCCAACCATTGTTGGATGCATCGATCGCATAATTATTACCTGTTGGATTACCCCAGATATCGGTGTTCTGTTGGCCTGCAATAAACCCGAATCCTGGGCCATCGAATCCATCATCCATGCCGATCATTTTGGATTGGCGGTTGTATCCTGGCAGCAATATGCCTTCGTTTCGGGTGTAACTGCCGGATACGTTGCGCACCATCATTAAAAAACGGAGCCCAAGGTGCACTGGATTTATTTTTTCTGCCTTTTCTTTCTTTTCCTTGTCCTTGCCATATTCATCCTTGGCTGTTGGATCTTCTTTGCCTTTTCCTTTTTTATCGTCTTTTTTACTCTCTTTTTTGCCTTGATTTATTTCTTTGAGCAAAGGCACTTTGTTGTAAAGCGTTTCAAAATTACCCTGTACGTTGAGCTGCAATTGACGTGAGTTTTGAATCGTGTTTCCTAATGTATCTTGTGTAAATGGCGCTCTATCCCATCGATACGTGGCCGCA
Source organism: Flavobacteriales bacterium (assembly GCA_027488055.1). Lineage (GTDB taxonomy): Bacteria > Bacteroidota > Bacteroidia > Flavobacteriales_D > Sanyastnellaceae > CANHSF01. The sequence continues at coordinate 2,685 of JAIYCK010000255.1, forward strand.
TAACGGGCATCGCTGCTTATAAAGTCGATCAATGGGAATTTGTCCAACGGTAACTTATAGGACAAAGTCATATTTTGATTGAACTGTGTGTTGTTCCCTCCTCCGCGGATATTGGACCAAACGGTGTCTTTGTAATTGGCGTACCAATCGGTGTCTTCTTTGTCGATTAGGCCGCGCGGTTCGCCCACAAGTCCAAGATTATTGGCGGTGTAATCGAATTTTAAGCTTTTGGCAATGTCATATTTCAACGTGTATTGGCGCGACCAATTCCATGTTTTTTGTACTTGGGTATTGATGAGAATGTCGCTGTAAGTGCCCGTCAACTCCAAGGTGTTGTTGCGGATTCGACTGGTCTCATAGGTGCGGTTCATTTCAGTATGAAATCCTACTTGTTTGATGCCTGGATAAAAATTAAACTCTTTCAGCCATTTCAAGTATTTAGAATCCTTGATGCCAGGGATTTTTGCGAATGGTTTGATTTCCTTAGGTTTGTTCTGGAAGGCATAGTCAAAGGCACCACGATATTTTTTATTCATTCGCCAATCGATATTGATATCGCGGCGATACTCTTCGTTATAGCTATACGAGACACTGAAGTTTTTGACGTCAAAAAACTGATCCTTTTTCTCTTTTTCAGCGCCGCCTTTGCCGTCTCCTTTTGCATCGGCTTTCGATTCTGCCTTGGCTTCTTTCGAAGCTTCTGCGCCTGTTTTGCTGTTGTCTTTTTTGGGATCGATGCGGACATTGGTGAAATTGATGCTCCGTCGCTTGACGTAATCTTGTGACTTCTTCTTGACGGATTTGTTGGTGGTAGGTAAATCATCCATCACCAAATCGGGCTGCAAGGGACTGAATTTGGGGGTATTCACTGTTTCGGAATAACCTAAATACATCGGGACTTGTACACCCCAATTTTCAGGGAAGAATTTACCTAATTGCAATGTAGAATTGGCATCGAAGCCCATGATGGTGGCTTGCTGACGCTGCTGCACGCGTTGTTCAATCGTACCCCAACCTGGAGTAGAAATATTTCCCGCGACTGCAACTGTGGCAAAATCAGCGAGCGTGGCATTCATACGCGCCAC
>JAIYCK010000159.1 GCA_027488055.1 Flavobacteriales bacterium
CTCTCCTTTGCCCATGAACACAAAATAGTCGCTGAATAGGCGATACATAAACACCGTATCGAGGTATGAACAATGATTGCTCACGATGACATAAGGTGCAGGCGGCAACTTTCCGCGCCATGTCTTGCGCATCGGACAAAAAAACAAAGCGCAGAGCATCTTCGACCATATCCGCTTGAGTTGAAATGCCTTTCCATATCCTTTTGGGGAACTCAGGAAGATGCAAAACAAGGGGTATAGCAATAACAAGGTGATCCAAAACACCAACCCGATCCATAACTTGTATAGAAAGAACAAGGGCCCTAGTATGAGGTACTTCGATTTTTTCATCTTGCAGATGCGAAGATGCAAAATACATCACAAAACAGCCTCAATCCACCATTTTCATCAAAACTGATTATTCTCTTTGGCGTATTGTGCAAAATCAACGAATTTCGCAGCAAATTCAATAGCTCCATGGCACGTATTTTAACAGGCATCCAAAGCACAGGAACCCCTCATTTGGGCAATATTCTCGGCGCCATTCAACCCGCCATCGCGGAAAGTGCATTGCCGCAAAACGATAGCTTTTTGTTCATAGCCAACTGGCATACCCTGACGCAAATCAAAAACGCTGAACTCATGCGCGAGCACACCTACTCAGTAGCTGCGTGTTGGTTGGCCTTTGGTTTGGACCCGCTAAAATCCACCTTTTATCGCCAAAGCGACGTACCCCAAGTCGCTGAATTGACATGGTATTTGAATTGCTTCACCCCTTTTCCTATGTTGGCCAATGCACATAGTTTCAAAGACAAAAGCGATCGCCTGAGCGATGTGAACGCAGGTTTGTTTTCGTATCCGGTGCTCATGGCCGCTGACATTCTGCTGTATGGCGCCAATATTGTTCCCGTAGGCAAGGATCAGGTGCAGCATTTGGAGATCACACGTGACATTGCCAGCGCCTTCAATCGTTTGGTAAGCGGCAGCTTGGTGGTTCCAGAAGCGCGTGTGAGCAAAGAAACCATGCTCATACCCGGCACGGATGGTCAAAAAATGTCGAAGAGCTACGGCAACTACATCGACATTTTCTTGAGTGAAAAGGAATTGAAAGAGGTCATCAACAAAAAAATAGTTACCGATGCCACAGCCCTTGAGGAGCCGAAAGATGCAGAAAGCAGTGTGGTGTATCAACTCTATAAACTCATAGCACCGAATGACCGTTCGGCTGATATGAAATCCAAATTAGAAGCGGGTGGTTACGGCTGGGGCCACGCTAAAAAAGACCTTCTCGAGGCGCTGATTGAAACATATCGCACCCCGCGCGATACCTACCACCGCTATATGAGCGACAAGGGAGAGTTGGATCGACTATTGGCCATCGGCGCCGATAAAGCTGCGGTGGTCGCCGATGCAACCATGACCATGGTCCGTGGTTGCTTGGGCTATTGATTCGGAAGGAAGGTTACTTGCCCTCGTACTTTTTCTTGAACTTCTCGTACAGCTCCGTCTGCTTGCTCGTGAGCTCGATGCTGCGGCCTTGAATGAACGCTGCCACCAATTGGTTTCCGCGCATATCCAATGCATCGCCCTTGCTCAAAAACAAGGTCGCATCTTTGCCAGTCGCAATGGTGCCGCATTGTGCATCCACGCGCAATATTTTGGCCGTGTTGCCCGAAATAGCTGCCACGGCTTGTTCGTAAGGCAAACCATATGCTGCGCAGGTGCCCGCATAAAACGGTAAATTACGCACCCCGTGATGCTCTTGGTCGCCACTGTTCTCTAAACAAAATAGAACGCCTGCATCATGCAATTGTTTGGCCAACACAAAGGTCTCGTCTACAGCGTCTTCTTCGAACCGTGGCAAACTATGCACACGTGCAATCATCACAGGTATTTTTTCGCTCACCAAGTCCTTGGCCACCAGCGGCGCATCAATTCCGCCTACAATCACCACGTGCGCCAATTTGTATTTGCGTTTGAATTCGATGACCTCGGTCAGTGCTTTCACATCGTCAGCATGCACAAACAAGGTTTTGCTGCCATCAAACAGTCCTTTCATAGACTCAAAACGAAGCTCACTGATCGGGGGATTCTTCAAATTCGAATAAGCCATGGATTCATCAAAAAAAGTATAAATCTCACGGCGTTGTTGGTCATACGTTTTCACCTTTTCAATCGACACTTTGCCCTTGTCATAATGCCGATGATAGACCTGTGGCCAATTGAGGTGCACTCCGTCATCCGCTTTGATGAGTGCGTCTTCCCAATTCCACGCATCGTGTTGCACAATGCACGAAGTGCCGGACAAGATGCCTCCGCGCGGCGTAGGTTGACTCATCAACACGCCATTGAAGCGCACCGTGGGTATGATCTCGCTGTCGGTATTGTAATTGATCGCTGTGCGCATACCTGGCTTGAAGGTGCCCACTTCTTGGTAGTCACGTGTAGGGCGCACTTGTTCAATCTCCTGCAAACCCAAGGTGGTATTCGGCGCGATAAAACCAGGATAAGCATGCATTCCAGCGGCATCGATAATGGTGTCAAATTTGGTCATGTCCAAACGTATCACGCGTGCATCGGCCACCAATTCAATTTTACCGTTGACCAAGGATATCGCGGAATTTTCGATCACTGTGCCGTCACCAATGTGCGCAATGGCATTCATAATCAAAATAGTTTTCTGCTGCGCAGGAGCTGGCGTTGGTATTTGCTGCGCCGCTGTTGTAAAATGCAAACCGATCAAAATGATCAGCAGGATGGTATATTTTTTCATGTCGATTGCTTATTTATGATTCAAAATGCCGCTGCCCGTTTCGTCTATCGTGTCGCAGTGTGCGTGCTTTTTATCTTTGATCATGGGCTTCTGCGTAGGCTCACCTTTTGCCGCCACATGCAGCATCTTCTGTGTGAGTCGCGCACGCTCGGCTTCCATATCCTTCTGAAGTTGGGCATTGCGCTCCATGCTGTAATAACAAGTGCCATCTACAAAAGTGTATTCGGCTCGAGCATAAATGCTGAGCGGATGATCTGTCCAAATGACTACATCCGCGTGTTTACCTACCTTCAAACTGCCCACATGCGCGTCGATGTGCAACATCTTGGCTGGATTCAAGGTCACAAACTTGAGTGCTTCTTCTTCGGGAACGCCACCGTATTTTACGGCCTTTGCCGCCTCTTGATTGAGTCGTCGTGCCATCTCGGCATCGTCGCTGTTGTAGGCCACATTCAGACCTTGCTGCCACATCAAAGCACCATTGAATGGAGTGGCATCTTTCACTTCATACTTATAAGCCCACCAATCGGAGAAGGTGGAAGCACTTGCTCCGTGAGCCTTCATCTTATCCGCAATCTTATAGCCCTCCAGGATATGGGTGAACGTATTGAGGGTAAAATCCATGCTATCGGCCACGTGCATCAACATATTGATCTCACTTTGCACGTAACTATGGCAGGTCACAAATCGCTCTCCTTTCAAAATTTGATACAATGCATCCATTTCCAAATCCCTTCGCGGTGCTACCGAACGAACGATCGGTTTTTTGGACTTGCCTTTGGCGGTTGAACTGCTCTTATACAATTCCCATTGTTTGCCGTATTCGCGTGCTCTGATAAAATGATCGTAATACAATTGCTCTACTCCCATGCGCGTCTGCGGAAAACGTTGGGTGCCATCGTTTCCATAATTCATATGGGTGACATTTTCGCCCAATGCAAATTTGATGAAGGGCGACGCTTCGCGCATAATCAATCCATCCCCATCGGCACCCCACCTTAACTTGATGATGGCGCTTTGTCCGCCAATGGCATTGGCCGAGCCATGCAGTATTTGGGACATGGTGACACCGCCACTCAGTTGGCGATAAATATCGATATCCTCTGGCCACAGCACAGCAGATTCTTCTACTTCCGCGCTGCACGATTGAGCACCTTCATTGTAGCTCTCTGCCGCAATGTGACTGTGCTCATCGATGATGCCCGGCGTGACGTGTTTGCCTTTCGCGTCAATGACCTTGATGCCCGGATAGGCCGATGCATTGAGATCCTTTCCAATGGCTGAAATCTTACCGTCTCGTAACAATATGGACGCGTTTTCGAGCTTTCCATCTGCTTCGCAGGTCCAAATGGTCGCATTGGTGATGAGCACTGTTTCTTGTGACGGCAGGCTCGCAGATCCATAGGCCGCAAAAGGATAACATACATTTCCAGGAGCCTCCAAAGCCACGGCAGCCGTTGGGGTGGCAATGCTCGACTTCTTTTCTTTCCACAC
>JAIYCK010000128.1 GCA_027488055.1 Flavobacteriales bacterium
CGAAAGCATCAATACGATTGATAAAAATTGTAAGAACTTTGTCATATATCTATTTTTTATCTCCCTTTTCCACTTTGTGTGGGGTTCATATTTCAAATGAAGTTCCCCCCCGTTTGAGTCGCATCAAGCGAAGTTCATACCAAAATGGCTCACCAACGGAAAGATAAAAGTACAAGTGGACAATGCAATTGATCGATTTAAGTTAATTTTGAAGCAATGCAAGAGATTATTCGCATAGAACAGCTGACAAAATTCTACACCATAGGCCAAGAGACCATCAAGGCGCTGAATGGGGTCGAATTGTCGATCAAAAAAAACGAGTACGTGGCCTTGATGGGACCCAGTGGATCAGGCAAAAGCACCATCATGAATATCATTGGATGCTTGGACACACCTAGCAGCGGAAGCTATCACCTCAATGGGCCAGACGTGGCCAAGTTATCTGACAATCAGTTGGCCGAAATTAGAAACAAAGAGATCGGTTTTGTTTTTCAAACTTTTAACCTTCTCCCCCGGTACACTGCCCTTGAAAACGTGGCTTTGCCGCTGATTTATGCGGGCATTCCACTGAATGATCGGAAGCTGCGTGCAGAAAAAGTATTGCAAATGGTGGGGCTCGGCGATCGAATGCACCATAAGCCCAATGAACTGTCAGGTGGTCAAAGACAACGGGTGGCAGTGGCTCGTGCACTCATCAACAATCCATCGATCATCTTAGCAGATGAACCTACAGGGAATCTTGATACCAAAACCAGCTATGAGATCATGGCCCTTTTTCAAGATATTCACGACGCGGGCAATACCATTATCGTGGTAACCCACGAAGAAGACATCGCTCGCCACGCGCACCGCATCGTGCGCCTGCGCGATGGTGTGATCGAAAACGATCAAACCAATGCGCCACAAAGGCTTCAGAAATAGCTGAATTCCATTTTCCTGCATCTATACTTTGAACTACCTTTGCGCCTTCAAAATCAGGTCAAATAATGGCTCAACATACAGATATTGCAACGCTTTTCAAGCACCAACCCGTAGAAACTAGTGTGACCGTAAAGGCATGGGTGCGCACCTTCCGCAATGACCAATTTCTTGCCGTGAGCGATGGTACCACCATCCGCACCCTGCAAATAGTGATCAATAAAGAGGAGCACGAAGAAGGGAAACTTAAAAAGCTAAATACTGGCGCTTGCATTAGCGCCTCAGGCATCCTAAAGCCTTCTTTGGGCAAAGGACAAGATATCGAGTTAATTGCTGATCACTTGGATATTTTGGGCGAATGTGATCCCAATGAATTTCCAATCCAAATGAAGCGCCACACCCTGGACTTCTTGCGCGAAAAGGCACATTTGCGCTTTCGTACCAATACCTTTGGGGCCGTATTCCGCTTGCGTCATCATCTGGCCTTTGCGATCCATCAATTTTTCAATGATCGCGGATTCTTTTATTTGCACGCTCCCATCATCACTGGAAGTGACGCGGAAGGTGCCGGCGAAATGTTCAAAGTCACCAACCTCGATTTACAGAATGTAGCCCGCACCGAGGACGGAGCAGTGGATTTCAGTCAAGACTTCTTTGGCAAGCCAACCAATTTGACAGTCAGTGGCCAATTGGAAGCTGAACTTGCCGCCTTAGCATTGAGCAAAGTGTACACTTTTGGCCCCACGTTCCGGGCAGAAAACTCCAATACCAGCCGACATTTGGCGGAGTTTTGGATGATCGAACCAGAAGTGGCTTTCAACGATATCATCGCCAACCAAGATTTGGCTGAATCATTTTTGAAGTATTGCTTCAATTATGCTTTGACCCATGCACGTGAAGACTTGGAGTTTTTGCAGGAACGTGAAATCAACGAGGACAAACTCAAACCTGTAGATGAACGCCAAGTAATGCCGCTGATCCAGCGATTGGAATTCGTGGCCAACAACGAATTTGAGCGTATCTCCTACACAGAAGCCATCGAGATCTTGCTGCAGAGCAATCATTACAAAAAGAAAAAATTCAAATTCGATGTCAAATGGGGCATCGATCTTCAAAGTGAACATGAGCGTTATTTGGTAGAAAAGCACTTCCAAAAACCCGTCATTATTACAGGTTATCCTGCAGCGATCAAAGCCTTTTACATGCGGGTGAATGAGCCAGATACTGAAGGACGTGAGACCGTGGCCGCAATGGACATTCTAGTGCCCGGTATTGGAGAAATTATCGGCGGTTCACAAAGGGAAGAGCGATATGATGTTTTGTTAGCCAAATGCAAGCAATTCAATATACCTGAAGATCACATTTGGTGGTACCTCGAAACACGCAAATTCGGCACCTGCCCACATGCTGGATTTGGCCTGGGATTTGAGCGCTTGATCATGTACGTCACTGGTATGCAAAACATCCGCGATGTGATCCCTTTTCCGCGCACACCGATGAATGCGGAATTTTGATGATATAAAAGAGGCGACATCTGTCGCCTCTTTTCCTTTTCACTATTTTCTTTTACCGCCCGCTGCTGGTTTCACGGCAGGCTTAGCTCCCTTACCCGTCGCCTTCGGGTTTGGAGACTTCTTGCCTACGTTTGGTTTTTCTTCTTTCGTTGGCCTTGGTTTGCGTCCACCATTGGATGGTTGGTTTCCACCTTTGGGGTCTTGATGAGGTTGTTGTTTATCCACCTTCGCACCACGTTCTTTTTCCACATGACGGTCTCTTGACTTTGTTTTGTCCATTGACTTTCGGTTTTCGTGGATCTTCTTATATCTCACATGCACTATGGGACTGCTGCGATGATGGTGCCGCCAAATGCCATGCGCATGGCTGCAACTGATCACGGAAACAGACCGATACAACCTAGGATTCCACACGCTCCAACGTTGGTGATAGTTGTGCCAAGGGCTCCAATACCAAGGTTCCCACCAACTGGGATAGTATCCCCAACGATACAAGCTTGCATAGGGGCCATTGCGAGGTCCATACACATATCGCACACAAGGCCAATAGCAGACGTTGCAGCGTATGACCCTGGTATGCTCCATAATTGCTGGACCACCTTTGCCTCCAGAAATAATCTCGTCTGTTGGTTCCACAATCATTTGTTGACCATATATCTCCTCATCGCCAATGATTTGAAGTTTGATATCGCTTTCCGAGACTCTTTCTATTGCAATGGCGGCTATGTCTTGGGTCTCTTTCTCACTTACATCGACACTCAAAATGATTAAGCGTGATTCTCCATCTATTTGGTCATTGACTTGGATAAAATCCACCTTGCCATCACCATTCAAATCGAGATTATTGACCCCTTCTGGCGAGGAGTTCAAAGCCTTTTCGAAGGCTTGCAAATCCGCACTGGCCTTAAAGGTCTCCAGCACTCCTTGGAGATTCAAATTGTCACCGTCATAGCCTGTTGAGTCCTGCGCCGTTTGCCCCAGGATCCGCAGTGCGGTGAACGATAGAAATATTCCAATCCAGCTAATTTTTTTCATTGTTTTTGATTTAATTATTAGAGTCATGAGGGCTCCAATGGTTTAATGCGCACAAATTGAGCCACGTTCGAGATTTAGACACCCAAATCCTAGACTAGAAGTATGTGCGAATTCCTTGGCATTGTTGCCCTATCTTTGCTGCCTTATTTTTATCACCAAGCTTTCCTATGTTGAACATCGTTTTATTTGGTCCTCCGGGTGCCGGCAAAGGCACTCAAAGCGAATTCTTAATTGAGAAATATGAGTTGGTTCACCTCAGTACAGGTGATATTTTTCGGTTCAATATTAAAAACGCAACCGAATTAGGTCAACTAGCCAAAAGTTATATGGACAAGGGTGAATTGGTGCCCGATCAAGTCACCATCTCAATGTTGGAAAGCGAAGTGAACAAGCACCCTCATGCACCTGGCTTCATTTTCGATGGTTTTCCAAGGACAGAAGCTCAAGCTTTGGCTTTGGATGGATTTTTAGCCTCCATGAATGAAAGCATCACTTGCATGTTGGCATTGGAAGTTGAAGAAACTGAGTTAAAGACTCGTTTGCTGCAGCGCGCTAAAACCAGCGGCCGCCTTGATGATGCCGATCCTGCAATCATCCAGAACCGCATTGATGTATACAACAGAGAGACCGCACCGGTAGCTGGTTATTACCAACAGCGCAATAAATATCATGGGATAGATGGCGTTGGCAGTATCGAAGATATTAGCAATCGCCTTTTCCAGGCCATCGAAACCACGGTCAACTCATAACCATTGACTGCACTTATCGTTTTTAAATCACTTCGCTCATGTCGGATAGTAATTTCATTGACTACGTAAAAATTTGCTGCCGATCGGGTAAAGGCGGAGCTGGCAGCTCTCATTTCCGTCGTGAAAAATTCGTACCCTTTGGTGGCCCCGATGGCGGTGATGGCGGAAGGGGTGGACATATTATTTTGCGCGGCACCAAGGATGTGTGGACCTTGCTACACCTGAAGTACCGCAAGCACGTAATTGCTGAAGATGGACAAAATGGTAGCAGCGCGCGCAAATCAGGAGCTCAAGGCAAAGACGAAATATTATTGGTTCCATTGGGCACAGTAGCCAAAGATGTGGAAACGGGCAAAATAGAATTTGAGATCACTGAAGAAGGCCAAGAATACGTGCTCACCAAAGGTGGACGCGGTGGTTTGGGAAATGATCATTTCAAAACAAGCACCAATCAAGCGCCGAGCCATGCTCAGCCAGGAGAACCTGGTATTGAGGAATGGAAAATTCTTGAGTTGAAAGTGCTGGCGGATGTGGGATTGGTTGGATTTCCTAACGCAGGAAAATCCACACTGCTCAGTGTAGTGAGTGCCGCCAAACCGGAAATTGCTGATTACCCTTTTACAACGCTCGTGCCTAACTTGGGTATGGTGCGTTATCGCGGTGATCGCTCGTTCGTGATGGCGGATATCCCTGGAATTATTGAAGGCGCCAGCGAGGGCAAAGGGCTAGGACATCGGTTCTTGCGTCACATCGAACGCAATTCATCGCTGTTGTTCATGGTTGCCTGCGACAGTTCGGACATTCAGAAGGAATACAATATCCTAGTGAATGAACTGAAAAAATACAACCCTGATTTATTGGATAAAAGAAGGATTCTTGCCATCACCAAATCGGACATGTTGGACGAAATCATGATGGAACAAATGAAGGAACTTCTTCCTGAGGGTATTCCGACCATTTTTATTTCGTCTGTGGCGCAGTACAATATCGATCAATTGAAGGACATGATTTGGATGCAAATCAACGCCGAGTAATCCTATTGGATCAATTCAAATTTGCGTTTGAGGATTTGAAACTCCACACGTCGATTTTGCATGCGACCTTGATCAGTGGCGTTGTCGGCCACTGGTAGTTCCTTGCCGAAATAGCTCATATTCAATCGTTGCTTGTCTATCCCTAACCGAATCAACTCGTCGATCACCCGTTGTGCGCGCCTCCGTGATAGCTCAATGTTGTATTCTTCCGATCCTTTGATATCTGTATAGCCCGAAATCTCCATATACATTGCCCGATTCTTGCGCAATAAATCGTATACCTCTCTGACCTGAATCATTGCTGTGTCCGTCAAAAGATCTTGGTCGAAATCAAACAAAATGGCATCCAATGATATTCGGTCATATTCCTTCAATTCTAGCGGAGGATCCACAGCCATTGCCGCCAATACATCGTTTTCACAACTGCATTCGGATTTCTGTTTGATCGGTTTCACTGAAACTTTATCCACGTACGCATATGCCCAAGTGTCTTGCGCTTTTACCCCTAAATCTGCTGTTCGCTTGATGATCTTCAATTCTCGATCGGTTTTAAAATTCCCAATGGTGAGATATTGTTCGCCTCCTACAGCTGTATACATATCACTTATAAGCATCCAGCCATCGGAATAATCCAACATATTGAAACGCGGATTGGCCACGACCGGCTTGGTTTCGATGACCCCCATTTTTTTGTGTTCGACCTTCTCATTGGTGAGGGCAACGCCTATCCCATCGCACACATACGCGCATTGATCGGCAGCAGAGACATAGAACTCGACACACACCATTTCACCGGCAACCAACGGTCTTGATAATTGTGTTTGGATATACTCTCGGTAGTTTTTATTGCTTCCTGCACTATATAGCACCATGCCGATATAGCCCGCTCCCTCTTTCGCGTCTTGACTTCCAAACACATTGTTGGGTACGCCTACCTTGCCGCTGCATTCATGAAAGTAATCCGGGGTGCCATCGCTTGGCTGCCACCATCCAGCCACGGTAGTGAGCGATTGTTGATTGAAGTTGCCAGGGCAATAACTCTTCTGCTCAAAACTACTATTGTTGAGCAATTCTTGCGCTTGCATGTGCAATGCCCCGGCGCATAGTAGTATGGTGAACAGGCTTAATTTCACTTTTGCAATAACTCTCAATTGTATGAAATATTGGATATCCATTTGAAATATTATCCATTGGCTTGTGTCAATTATGAAGCTTGCACTTCAATGTATCACAGATGATATGATGGATAAATATCGAGCCAAAAAAAAAGGCGCTCTGCCCAGCAGAACGCCTTATGTTAGAGGCACCATTGGTGCAATACATTATTTCACTTTGAATTCAACTCTTCTATTCTGAGCCTTTGCCAGAGCTGTCGTGCGATCGGTAGCTGGTTTGTCAGCCCCTGCATTTACAATCTCGATGCGCGAAGCTTCCACTCCGCCTTTCACCAAGTATTGCTTCACTGCTTCTGCGCGCTTCTGCCCCATGTTGGTGTAGAAGGTATTCACTTTTGCTTCCATGTTTTCGCTGGTTTCGCAGTGGCCTGTGAGCACGAGATTGATGCTGGTATTCGCTTTTAACAAAGTGACCATTTCATCCAATTCAGGTAAGAATTGTTCGGGAATTTCCATTGAAAGAGAGCTGAACCAAACCGCGGTATTTGCTACTTGATCGATCGGTTTCATATCCGGTGTTTTCGCGCTAGCGCGGCTGTAGATCAAATCTGGCTCTTTATCTTCTGGTTTGCCGCAGAAACATTGGCTCTGAGCATCCACTGCCACAATCTCAATATTGTCGATGTAGTAATACGCATCTGCTGTCACAACACCCTCTTGACCTACTGGCTTTTTTAATTTTTCTTGCTTCAACTGATCCTCTGTTCCAAAGGCACCAATGATGATGTATTCTTCTGCGCCCTTGCCGATGTAAGTTCCGCAAATGGTCTCCCAACCGTCCATGGTCTTGATCGGTTTGTTGTTTTTTTCTGTGATTTGCGGCTGGAACGTCAATGCATTGAAATTGTCGTTGGTCACTTTCCGATCGCTGATGAACATACCCACATTATTTACACTCACTTTGGAGAGCTCAGACACACTCACATTGAATCGAATGCAATACAATTGGTTTTTGGCCAACTTTTGCTTCAATTTCACTTGCAAATACGATCTGTTCTTTTTCGGGTCTTTTGTAAATCCGCGAAAACCGGCATAGTTTTCTCCTTCGAAAGGATCTTGCTTTCCCATGTAGTTGACTGGAGCAGCCACTTTTGGGCTTTTCATATTGGTATTGAACAAGTCCGCACTTCCTTTGATTGGTGAATCCCATGGCGTGCAAAAAGACGTCAACTGACCTACATCTTTGAGGTTCTTCAATTGAGCATTCTCGAATCCACCATTGGGTACAAGGTTATTGTCATCTTCTTCATACTCTGACTCTTCCTCTTGTTTGGCTTTATCGCTCTTCGTTTTCTGAGCAAAGCTGACATGCGTCGAAACGACAAGGGCAGCTAACAACAAAAATTTCATCTTCATTGGTCTAATTTGTATTGATATTCTTTAACTGATTCTATAAAACATTTTAGGTGTTCCGCATCGATATCGGGATAAACTCCATGTCCCAAGTTGGCGATATGTCGCTGTTCACCGAAGGCATCTAGCATGGCATGTGTCTGGGTTTTGATTTGCTCAAAAGACCCATACAACACAGCGGGATCCAAGTTCCCTTGGAGTGTTTTGTCTTCGCCCACAACTTGTCTAGCCCAAGATGCGGAGGTATGCCAATCCAACCCAATGGTATTGCACCTCAAGTCAGAAAGCTCTTTCAATGAGAAAAAGGCACCTTTGGCGAAAACCGTTAACGGCACTGTATCCTTCATGGCTTCACAAATTCGGTGCATATATGGCATAATAAAAACATTGTACACTTCGCTATTCAATATCCCCGCCCAACTATCAAACAATTGGAGCATGTCTACTCCTGCCTCTACTTGTGCTTTTAGATATTGTATGGTAGCATCTGCAATGCGGCTAAGCAAGTCATGTGCCAAATTGGGATCGCGCTGCAGCATTGCGCGTGAAAGCGAGAATGTTTTGCTGCCTCGTCCTTCTACCATGTAACAAAAGATGGTCCATGGGGCACCGGCAAATCCGATCAAAGGCACGCGACCGTTCAGATCCCGTTTGATCAGACCAATCGCGTCTGTCACATAAGCGAGATGATCCGTCACAGGTGCGCTGCTCAATTGGAGCAAGTCCTTCTCGGAACGAATGGTGTTTTCGAACCAAGGTCCGCGGCCTTCATCCATGGTGTAGGGCAAACCCATCGCTTCCGGCACGACCAAAATATCGGAGAACAAGATCGCGGCATCCACTCCTAAGATATCGACGGGTTGGATTGTTACCTCTGCCGCTAACTCTGGTGTTTTGACGAGATTGATGAAATTTCCAGCTTGTTGTCGAACCGCTCGGTAGGGCGCCAATACACGGCCCGCTTGGCGCATGACCCACACAGGGGTACGTTCCACTTTGAGGCCCTTTGCAGCCCGAATTATTAGATCATTTTGAAGATTTCCCATAAAGCGATGCCAAATTTAGCAGTTTAATACCGCCCAAAGGGTAACTTTGGGTCTTATATTTTGATTCATTCGTGGTATCCATCAAAGAAATATTCATTTATCCCATCAAAGGCTGCGGCGGAATAAGGGTGGAGCAATGGCCTATGGACGGGAAAGGACTTCGCCATGATCGCCAATGGATGCTGATAGACGAGCATCATCGCTTTGTGAGTCAGCGTGAAATCCCTCTCATGGCACTGCTGCAAGTCTGCCTCCAAGATTCGCATTGGAAGGTCATGGATCCCAAGAGCGACAATCATTTGCTTCTGCCGATGGATCCTCAGCACGGGAGCACCAAACAAGTCACCATTTGGGATGATGAAGTCACCGCATTCACCTATTCTACGGAAGCCAATTCCTTTTTCAGTGAGATATTAGGGAGACCTTTGGAGTTGGTTTTTTTCGGTGCAGATTCACAACGACGCGTTGACCCACGATTTAATACAGCTGAGCATCAAACCCGATTCAGCGACGGATATCCCGTATTGGTGTTGGGCACTGCTTCCTTGACTCATTTAAACACCCTTTTGCCAGAGCCGATTAGTTACAATCGTTTTCGACCTAATGTGGTAATTCACACAGAGATTGCACACATAGAAGACCATTGGCTGAGGCTGCAACATGAGGACTTTACTTTTGAACTCGTAAAACCATGTGCCCGTTGTGTGGTGACCACCATCGATCAAAAGACGGCACAAAAAAGTCCAGAGCCGCTCAAAACGCTTTCAAGCTATCGAAAATTTGAGCAAAAGATAAACTTCGGCATGAATGCCCTAGTTGACATCCAGCAACCTCAAGCGTCGATTTGTATTGGGCAAGAACTCCGAGCGGTGGAGCGTTAATGAAGAATTTTGAAAATAAGTTCTTTCAGAATATCTCCACCTTCCATATGTGGGCCTACCCCTTTGGATCTGCGATCGGCCTCCAGAATACTGGTAATAATACGCTCTACCTTTTGAGCACTGTAGTGCTTTGCCGCTTCGCGGTATTCGTTGATTGCGTAAGGGTTGATCCCCATGTCTTGCGCGGCATTCGCTTTGTTTGGAAGACTGATAAAGACTGCTAGCTTCGCAAAATGCCCGAAAATACTCGGAACGATGATTTGCAGAGGATTGTTTTTGGGGTTGGCCTCGAAATAATACATCAATCTCATGGCCATGACCACTTCCTTTTTCATAAGTGCCTTGGTCAATTCCCACACATTGTAGTCCTTAGATATCCCAATATTCTCTTCTACAAGATGCGCTGTGATAGTGCCCTTTTCAGGTAAAATAACGGCCAATTTATTGATCGCATTGACCACCTTGGACAAGTCGCTGCCCAGATTTTCAGCCAGCATATTGCAAGCGGACGTATCGATCGCAAATCCGCGAGATTTCACATAGGTATTGATCCAATCTGCCAGATTATAATCTTTGACTGGAGTGCTTTTGAACAACACGCCCTTTGACTCCGCCAATTTCATCATTTTGGTCCGCTTGTCCGGTCCGTCATTGCTGAATGAAAAGACCAACAAAGTGCTGGGTGTGGGATTCTCCAAGTAGAGCTCCAATAAATTCGGCTCCGGCTTTTTCTTTGTCTTTTTATCCGATGCTGCGGGATCACTTTGCCTCGACTTGAATTCTTTCATGTCTTGAGCTTCCTTCACAATGACGACTTGTTTGTCCCCCATCATGGGAAATCCTTGCGCCACGGACAATACCTGATCCATTGTAACATCCCTTCCATATACAATCGTTTGTCCAAAGGCCTTCGATCCTTCGTCGAGAACAGTTGTTTCGATTACTTCCAAGACATGATCTCTGAAATAACTTTCAGTACCCATCAACATGTAGACGGGCTTATACTTCTTTTCTTGAAAATGCTTGAGTATTTGTGCGTATTCCATGATATTATTCCCATCTCAGGTGGCGTACCGATTGTCCGCCATCGCGTATTTCTTTCAATGCATCGATCCCTATTTTGATATGTTGATCTACAAAATTATGGGTGATCTTTGTGTCACTTTCGCTTGTCTTGACCCCTTGCGGCACCATTGGTTGGTCGCTTACGAGCAACAAAGCACCCGTTGGAATTTTGTTGGCGAATCCAACGGTGAAGAGCGTTGCCGTCTCCATATCAATAGCCATGGCTCTGATTTTGCGCAAATATTCCTTGAAGTTCTCATCGTGCTCCCACACTCTTCGATTGGTGGTATAAACAGTGCCTGTCCAATAGTCGAACCCGTGGTCACGAATGGTGCTCGAGATAGCTCTCTGTAGTGAGAATGCAGGCATCGCTGGCACCTCGGCCGGAAAATAATCATTGCTTGTTCCTTCGCCGCGAATTGCCGCAATGGGTAAAATAAAATCTCCAAGTTGATTGCGTTTCTTCAGTCCACCACATTTGCCTAGAAACAGCACTGCTTGCGGCTGGATTGCTGACAAAAGATCCATGATGGTAGCAGCATTCGCACTGCCCATGGAGAAATTGATAATCGTAATGCCATCCGCTGTGGCAGTGCACATGGCCTTGTCCTTGCCAATGATTTCTACGTTGTGCCATTCCGCAAACTTGTTGACATACCCATCGAAATTGGTTAGCAAAATCAATTTTCCAAATTGATCCAGTGCTGTACCCGTGTAGCGAGGCAGCCAATTCTTAACGATTTCTTCTTTTGTTTCCATAGGTGACATTCGCCCGCGATGGGCCGCGTGCATGGCGAAAGTATTGCATAATGTTTTTTCAATTCCACAGACTTCTTCACAATCGATCGAAATAGTGCATTTTTGCACCCATGTCATTGCCCATTCCCAACCTCAAAACCATGCAATCGGGAGACCAAACCTTGGTATGGGATATTGTGCGCAAAAAATGGGTGGTACTGACTCCTGAGGAAATGGTGCGGCAAGCCACTATTCACTATTTGCATCAGCAACATAGCTACCCGCTTCAATGGATGGCCGTTGAGAAACAAATCCTTCTTCACGGTCGCAAAAAACGTTTTGATTTACTCATTTATGACCGCGAAGCACATCCTTGGCTTATGGTAGAATGCAAGGCGCCAATGGTGGCAATCGATGGCAGTGTGTTCGATCAAATCGCGCGTTATAATTTGAAATACAAGGTCCCTTATCTGATCGTCACCAATGGAGATCAATTCTTTTGCGCCAAAATCGACCATGAAAATCAAACCATTGATTGGCTGTCAGAGCTGCCGACACTTGTTTAAGGTCTGCTTTTATAGATTTTTTTTCACATTCTGCCGCACAATGGACCATTAGCGAGATATTTGCACCCCTTTTATTTGGCTGTAATCTGCCAATTATTGCAAGAAATATTATATGAAAACGAATTTAGATAAAGTCCTCGCAGTGTCAGGAAAACCAGGTATCTATCACTTGGTGGCTGGCGGAAAATCAACCATTATAGTTGAATCCTTGGTTGATGGTAAACGCATGCCCGTTCATCCTACTCAAAAAGTGAGCTCGTTGAGTGATATCAGCATGTTCACCTTGGAAGAAGACATTCCGTTGAAAGAGGTCTTATTGAAGATCAAAGCGCAGTACAACAATGCTCCAGCAGAGGATTTGGGAAAAGATTCCAAATCGCTTCGTGCGGCGATGCTGAAGGTATTGCCTACATATGATGCTGATCGTGTGTACGACTCAGATATCAAAAAGCTATTCCAATGGTATAATTTGTTGCAGGCAAAAGACATGTTGGACTTTGAGGAAGAAGCGCCAGCCGCTGAAGATGGTGCGAATGAAACTGCCCCTACAGAATAATTCGATTTGCGTGGGAATCCAATCATTCCCATGCTCAAAGTATCAGGAAGGGAGCATTCCCTTTTCCATACAATTTCTCAAAGGCCCCACCCGCATCTGACAGTATTCCATTTGTGACAGCGTGCATCAATGGGCTACTTGCAAATCTTGAGACAAGAGATTGCTATTTCGTTTGACCATTTTGGGTTTCCCGAAAAAGAGCAGCTAATCATCCCCCCTTTTTGATGCGCTAGCAATGCCCGCAGCACCCCTAAATTAATTGTAATATTTTGATTTTCGGGCAACCTTTTCTGCCATCTTAGCGCCATATTCGTGTATCCTTAAAAAACCCTCTTCCATGAGACTAAAATTCTTAATGTGTTTTGCAGCTTTCGGATTCCTGACTTTTGAAGGTAAAAGTCAATTGGTAGTCGACAATTCAATCACTCTGGACGAAGCGATTTCTATTCTTTTGGGTCCAGATGTAGACTTTTTCAACGTCACTTTCAATGGTGACGCCAATCAGATGGGCTCATTCAACTCAGCCAATAGCAATGTCGGACTGCCGAGCGGGGTGATCTTGGCGAGTGGAGATGTAAATAATTCTATTGGACCAAATACAGTAGGTTCTAGTTCACTTGGAGGTGGCAACACCGGCGCCTCAGATCCCGATTTGGATCAACTTGATGGATTGACCCATAACGATGCCGCCATCCTTGAATTTGATTTTGTGGCCACTGGCAGTTCGGTCAGTTTCGAATATGTATGGGCATCGGAGGAATACCCTGAATTCAGCGGCGCTGATTTAGATGGTGATGGTTTTTCAGACTGCGGCAACGTGAGCGATGTATTTGGATTCTTTCTATCTGGTCCTGGGATCACTGGTCCATTCAGTAATAACGGAATTAACATAGCCCTTATCCCGAATACAACCGAATTTGTGAGCATCTTCAACTTGAATGCTGGCTGCACAGGCTTGGCGGCCGCTGGAGCCAACGACTGCAATTATTGCGAGTACTATATTCACAACGGAGATGGATTCACCGCACCTTTCAATGAGCCAGGTTCTATCTACGTTCAATACGATGGGCTAACAGTGATCCTTACAGCGAGCTATAACGGCTTGCAATGCGGAGAGACATACCACATCAAATTAGCACTTGCGGATGTAAGCGATACGGCATGGGATTCTGCTGTATTCCTGAAGGAAGGTTCTTTCGATGTATCTGGCTCTTTGATCGATGCTTTAGTGCTCAATCCAGTTGCAGAATTAGGTGGCAATACCGTACTTGAGGGCTGCATTGATGCCAATTTCATCATTCATCCTCCAAGCTGTCAAACTGAACCATTGGATATTACCTTGTTC
>JAIYCK010000161.1 GCA_027488055.1 Flavobacteriales bacterium
CGAAAGTCACGTCATGGATATCGGGGTGCATCGAACCGAGGTTGCGGAAGGTCTTGCCACCATCGCGGCTGAATGATCCAAATAGACCAGCTTTGGCAATGATATTGGGGTCTTTTGGATCTACGGTGATGCGAGAAAAGTAGAATGGTCTTACCACCAAGGCAAAGTCACCGTTCAAAAATTTCCACGAAGCACCGCTATCATCCGAGCGGTATAGTCCTTTTTCGTTGTCTTTTTCCGCTTCAATGACAGCATAGAGTATGTTGGAGGCTGAAGGAGCAATGGCCACTGCTATGCGCCCCAATTTTCCCTGAGGAAATCCATTGTGGATTTTAGCCCACGTACTGCCGCCGTCGGTACTTTTATATAAAGCGCTAGCGAGTCCGCCTGAGGTAAATGAAAAAGCGGTGCGACGAAATTCCCAAAATGCCGCATAGAGTATATTGGAATTGTTCGGATCCATGATTAGCTCAGAGCACCCGGTGGCTTGGTTGATGTATAAGATTTTGCTCCAAGTCTTACCGCCGTCGGTGGTTTTGTAAACACCACGCTCCTCGCTATCGCCCCACAGAGCGCCCAGTACACCCACATAAACGATATTGGGATCTTTTGGATGGATTTCGATGGAGCTGATGCGCTCGGATTTAGGCAAACCCATGTGCAACCAGCTTTTGCCGCCATCGGTGGTTTTGTATATGCCATCGCCTATCGAAACACTGTTGCGCGTCCATACTTCGCCTGTGCCCACCCATACCGTTTGATCTGGATTGCTTGGATCTACAGCCACAGCCCCGATGGATTGACAATGATCGTCGAACACACTGTTGAAGGTGACACCTGCATCGTTGGATTTCCACACACCACCGCCGGCAGTTCCGATATAGATAATCTGAGAATTGGTTGGATGGTGCTCGATGTCGGATACACGACCGCTCATGATCGCCGGTCCAATGTGCCGAGCCTCATAGTCACCGAGATAATCCGCAGCGTTGATGGTGGTATTGACTTGAGCTGACATGAAAGCACCAGCAAAGAGACATAACCAAGTGGCAATGTGTTTTTTCATTTTGTAAAGGAGTATAGAATGTGCTCGAATCGCTTATTCGCCTGTGTATTTGAAGGCTGTAGCGTCAATCGTTGGATTGATTTTTATTTCCGTGAAACTGAATGATTGGCTCATGGAGTCTTTGATGCCCATGCTTTGGGAAAACGCGAAATACATTCCGTCGACTTCCTGATAATCGCTGAATTTGATTTGGCTGATTTTGCCTTTCATTTCGCCACTCATAAGTTCTGACTCGATCAAAAGAAGCGCTTTACTTTCTTTGTCGATGAAGTAATATTCAATGTTGGCCACTTCAACACCTTCAACAAGTTGATTTTTTTTGACCATTTTGATTTTATAGCAGTCAGTACCATCTACTTTCTCTTCGCCTTCGAGGGTTGCTGGATAACCAAGTTTTTTATAGGTCATGAGCGCGTTTGGGAATTCACCGACCGATCTCGCGAAGTTTTCGGTGGCTTCTGAATCTGCTTTTTCAGCTTTTTGATTCATGAAATTCGTGCTCCATAGCACTTTTCCATCAAAGGCATTTTGAGTCATTTCCATACCCTGAATGCTGAATTTGGTGTAGGTTCTACCATCACGCATAAATACAAGTTCAAGAGGGATTTGCATGCCGCCTTGTTCGATGGTGGCTTTGTATTGAAGGCCATTCACCTTGTCCCACAATTTGCCGCCAACGGCGTCGATGCTTTCTTGGATGATCTGGTCTGCGGTTTGGGCCTTGCCTATTAGTGAGGAGGCTAGCAATGCGATGGAAATAAGAAGTGTTTTCATGAAATTGTATTTATTAGCTGTTTCAAATGTCTGAAAAGTTTCCGAGAAAACAGCCAAATTATTATTGTAAACAAAAATCAAGGATGAATGGTCTTTCCCGAGGTTGAATGCATTTTGGCGCAATGTGCTTTCGACATATAGCACATTGCCTAACTCATAAAAATCGGGATAAAGGTTTATAGAAGAATAAATGCTTGAAACGGTGGACTATGCCTGCTTTTTGAAGGTGAATCGGTATTTGATCACCTTACCAGCATCCTGCGTCTGATCGCTGATTTGAATTTTAGCTAGTTTCTTGATCACGTATTCTGATAGTTGGGGGCTGGTTGAAACCAAGTCAACAATTTGAATTTTGCCCAGCGCATCGATCTTGAAACTGACTTCTACCACACCATCCATGTTAGGTTGAGCGCCTTCTGTCTGATTTTTTTTGGTAGGCTTCTGCACCTCATGGACAGCGTTGGAACCCCATAGGCCAGCAGGCACCATGATGCACATGATCAGGAAAAGGTATGTGGGTCGATTCAACAAGCTTGTAAAGGGTCAAGAGTTCATGCTGCGTCGTGCAGCGCTCAAATGCTATCAAAAGTTACTCCAACTTTGTTAAATTTAGTGAATGATTTTGGAGCAATGGCATTTTTAAGGGATGTGCGGAAAAAATAAATACCCACATAGATGCACCGAGTGGATGACCGGAATGGTTCATTTCTTCGCAAATAGGCTCCCATTATTGATTTTATACAATTGAAAATCAGCGATTTATTATTTATTTGAGGTGGGGGCTGTAACATACAAGAAAGTCAGGGCGTCACACGATCAAACTTATAACAGAACGTCAATCAGCAAAAATTTTACATTATGAAAAAGATAGTCCTCGCAGTCCTAAGTTTAATGGTAAACCTAGCTGCATTTGCACAAAGCGATTCCACCAAAGTAGCAGCCGATACCACCAATATGAAAATTGGCGATACCCGCATTATCCTCATTGATGAGAATCCGGACAATGATTCAACCTCGGTGGAATTCAAAGACAATGGCCCAAGCGACAAATCAGAACTGATTCATTTCGCGGGAATTGACTTGGGTGTAAATATTTTACTCAACGCCTCTGGAGGAACCGAACTCGATACCAATTCCAATTGGTTGGATCTTGATTATGCGCGTTCATTGTCTTGGAGGTTCAATCTGATCGAGGAAAAAATCAAAATCTATAAAAATTACATCGGAATTATGGTGGGGGCTGGAATCACTTACAATAGTTATGGATTGCGCAAGAACGTGCAAGTCATGGTGTCTGATTCTACGGGCGTAACAGGTCTCGAAATCGATAGCAAAGAACGGGACTTCACCAAGAACAAACTACGCGCCTCGTATATCAATGTGCCAGTCATGTTGGAGATCAATACCAGTGAATATTTGGAAAAGTCGTTTCACATTGCGGCTGGGGTAACTGGAGGTTGGAATATGGGTTCGCTCACGCGTCAAAAGTGGGAAGATGGCGATGACAAATACGCCACCAAAGTCAAAGGAGATTACAACTTTACTCCCTTTACATTGGATGCCAGCGTTCGCGTAGGATACAAGAATTTCACTGTGTTTGCCAATTATGGCTTGACACCGCTTTTTGAAAAGGACAAAGGTCCGGAAGTATATCCCGTATCAGTGGGTATTCAGTTGACTCCGTTCTAATGTTGGGAACAAACAGCATTTAAAGCCGCATCATTGGATGCGGCTTTTTGCATTTTTATACATGACTATGTTCGTTTGGGGCTACATCGAACCGTTGACCTTCGACCCAATGAATACGATGATCGGGCAAGGGACCGAGTGCTTTGAAATGAACGAGCACTCTGGCTACTGTGACCACATCCTTTTTACAATATTGTTCGATTCGGTTTAGGTCATCGTCCTCATAGTAGACATTGCGCACCATACTACCGTCAATGTCATCTTTGGGTGTGGGAATATCAAATAGTTTGGCCAGCAGACGCAATGAGCTGAAGTGCTTGTAATCGCCAAATTTCCAGAGCTCCATGGTGTCGAGGTGCTGGTTTTCCCAAGGTTTTTTTCCTGCCATGTCCAACAAATTGGGCAAGGTTAGGCCATGCACAATCATGCGGCGACACAAGTAGGGATAATCAAATTCTTTTCCGTTGTGAGCGCACATCATTCGGAAAGGTTTTTCATGCCGCTGTTCTAATAGCTGCGCAAAAGCAATCAAGACTTTTTTTTCGTCATTGCCGTAATAGGAGGTAACTCTGAAAGTGGATTCTTCTGCGGGGTCATTAGCAAAATAGCCCACACTGATGCAAATCACTCGTCCAAATTCGGCGTAGATCCCCGCCTCCTCATAGGATTCTTCGGGCGTTATCTGCCGTCGCTCACGCATGTAGCGCGATTTCTCCAGCCAGAGTGCTTGCCACTCCTCATCGAGCTCATGCAGATGGCGTTTGGAAGATACTGTTTCGATGTCCACAAAGAGAATCTCTTCGGGACGAAGGCTTTGAATAGAAGTTGTCATACGAGTAGTAGTTTATACAAATATGACATGCAAGGCTGTGATCTGTGGTGATTTGAAGACTGCGAATTATACACAAAAAATACCCGCTCGGTCGATCAGCGGTAACAAAGTCAAATCATCTGCCCATTGCTCACTCAATTGGACATGCAATTTTTTTTCGCCAATCTCATTGCCTTGATAGAAACTGATCCAATAGGTATTTTGAAGGAGTAAAGTGTCGTGCAAAAGAATTTCGAATTTTTTGTAGGACTCTGGTTCCATTTTTTCAATGTAAAAGCGCATGGTTCCTGTTTGTTTTTCCACACCGTCAATGACACCCATGGCCGATACATTGATGATCACATGCTCGAGGGGCTGTTGTTTTGCATTGTAAATAAAGGCTTCCCATTGAGGGGGTTCTTGTTCTGCCGCTGGGACAGGAATAAAGGCCAAAGCCAAATAAAAATCGTCGTGAATATCGATGTCTTTTCTCATACTTGAATATCAATTTTGTAGCGCTATCTCGCACGCAGCATCAATGTACTCGTACAAATCCACCGGCATATGGCGGACGCGCTCTTTGTCTTGTTTATGTCCTAACCGCACAACCACCATCTGTGTTTCGGGTATCATGATGATGTATTGTCCTAGCATACCACGGGCACATTGAAATTGCACTCCTTTATGCTCACCCACCCACCATTGATAGCCATACCAGTAACACGGCTCTTGTTTTTTGTCTGGCACTCTGCAAGGCACAAAACTCTCATCTACATAGCGTGGAGACAATAAAGTGTCTTTGCCCCAAATGCCGCGGTGCATCATGAGCTTGCCAATGCGAGCATAATCTCTGGCGGTCGCATAAAACCCTGAGAATGTTTTCTCCATTCCTTGTGGACACTCAAGGTTCCAATGTGCGGTATGCTCCGCGCCAATGCACGACCAAAATTTTTGGAAAAAATATTCGCTTGGTGTGCGACCCGTGCTGCGCTTGATGATCATTCCCAATAAAATCGTATTGCCTCCTTCATATACCCAAAAACTACCAGGTGTTTTTTCCACTTCATACTCCAAGGTTGTTGACTCGATCTGCGTGCCGAAATACACTTTGGCCATGAACCCAAAAGGGTTGGCGTAGTCCTCGCCAAAGGGAATGCCACTGGTCATGGTAAGCAGGTGCTTGATCGTGAGTGAGGCGTTGGCCCCCGACTTGAATTCTTCGATGAAGTCACCTACCGGTTGATCTACACTCTTGATATAACCTTCATCGATGGCTTTGCCAATCATCATGGATGTAAAGCTTTTGGCCATGCTGAAGGAATTGCTCACGGCTTCTGGGCTTCCATCGCGCCAATATTGTTCGAACAGAAGAGAGTCTGATTTGAAAACAAGAAAGGCTGTTGTCTCTAATGAATCGAGCAAATGACTGTGTTTTTTGTTGGGCCCCCGTTGGTTGAGATTGGGCGAAAGCGGCCATGGTTGTGGCATATCTGCAGGAATAAGACTCACATCAAAAAGCGGCATGTCGTCGATATCTGCATTGGGCTTACCGATGAGGTAGGTTTTGGAGAGGCCCCTAAAAATGTGGCCATTGCCCGTTACAAGCAAGAGCACCACTGCCAATCCCAAGGCGATGAATAAAACAACGAGAATCCGTTTGGTCCAAAGGAGTGTGGTATGCAGCATGTGCGGTCTAGTGATTGTGAAAGGGTCTGAGCAAAACTAATGACAAGTAGCGATAACGGAACCATTTGGCATCATCTTCGTACAAATCGGCGTGTGCTTGAATAAAACAATGTATTATGCAGCACTCCTCAAATATAATATAGAATGAAATTGATTGCATCGGGGTTCCGAATTTTACTTCTCAGCGGCATGCTTATGGCGCAATGTGCTAATGCAATGGGCCAATCGGCATACGATCAAGCCCTCGAACTTTATGCTGCTGGCAAATATGAGCTCGCAATGGCCACCGTAGAGTTGGACATCGTGCAAGCAGCCACACCGGATATGCTGATGCTGCGCGCTGACTGTAGACATAAGTTGGGTCATTTTGCAGAGGCTTTGGAAGATTATGATCGAGCCAAAATCCTCGGTTTTGACAAAGATGAATTGTACCTGAATAGAGGTATTTGCAAGACATCTCTTGCGTTGTATGAATCGGCTAAAATCGACTTGAGCAACTATATGCAACGGCACGAGGAAGATGCACGAGGATATTATTGGTTGGCAACGATCGAATACATGATGATGGAACACAAAGCCTCTTTGAGATACCTATCAGAAGCCATCTATTTGGATAGTACATATGCAGATGCATATTATTTAAGAGCGGCGAATTATGCCGATCAAAACAAGATGAACTTGGCGTTTGAAGATTTCCAAACGGCCTTTGAGTTGAAGCCCTCAGAACATCGTTCAAAAATGAATATGGCAATCATCATGTTGGATATGGGTCAATTCAAAAACGCCATGGAACTCTTATCAGAATTGCGATTGGAGAATTTAGATTTCAAAGCCGAGGTGCTCTATTACCGTGGCGAAGCTCTTTACAATCTACACGATATGGAAGGGGCTTGCGGCGATTGGGTTGAAGCAGCCAATTTAGGAGATGCTGATGCAGAGAGCAACTACCGACGACTGTGCATTGACAAAAAGGACAAACCTCGCTTCAAGCGCCGATTGTACGTACAGTTTTAGTCCAAAGGCAGACTCGTTGAATCGGGCTTCAATTGGATTTCCCAGTTGGAGCGGATCAGTACATTTTTAGAAAGAATAAACCATCGCTCGGCGGGCGTTTTGGTCGAAGCTGTTGCAAGATCACCACGTCCATTGAGGTTGAGATCTTCGAGCAAGCGCACTTGATATTCCCCTGGAATGATTTTGCTTATTTTGATTTGACCGGGTTGTGAAATGGTCATTTTTTTTGCCACCTCATCTTTTTTGTTGATCAAATAAAGTTCATACTGGATCCCTTTTCGAAGGTTCGTTAAATCAAGCTGGAGTGATCCCAAATCTTGATCTGCGATGAAGGTGATATCTACTTTTAGGCTGTCGTTCAGGATACCCACATTGTTTTTGAATACACCGGGCAATGCCCATCCTTTGTATTGTTGACCCGGCTTGAAATCGCCTTCCAAGCGCAGCCGGTGCGCAGCTTCGTCAGTGACCCACTTGAACGGAGTAGGTATTGAATCGGCATCCAATAAAATTTGATTGGCCTCCACAATTTCAATCCGATGTGGACCTGTGTAGGTCGGTTGATCATCCATGGTGTATTTGGCACTCATGGCAGTCAAGGCCCATCGATCTTCACTTTGTGTGAAATAGGGTATTGTCAAGGTATCGGAAACCTCCATGCCGTTTGTGACACGCAAAGTGCTGTATCCATTGGCAACGGGCGGCGCGAGAAAAGTCCAAATGGTGTCGTTGATTGGATCAGTCCAATGCGAAAGGGCGCGCCCATCGAGGGATTCCACTTGCACTGATCCCCAAAGCGCAGGCCAATAAAAGTGAAGCACGCCTGTGGAATCACTCATATATTGATCGACCCTTTTCAATTCGGGATTGGCTTGACTCAGTCGGATCATACGTTGCAAGGTGTCGTCGACCGTCACGTTCAGCGGCTCCTGAAGCCAACCTATTTTTTCGTTGTCATCTGCCCGATAGTTGCCGTTTGCATCTTCTAGCGCGTAAAGCGCATATGTGCCATTGCGTAAATACCGAAAAGTGGCAATTCCTTGATCGTTGGTTTTACTGATATAGATCGGTCGCGGGCGATTGGCCACAATGTCACTGTCGTTTTCATACAACAGCACTTTGACTTGCTTGCTCGGTTCTGATGTCAGGTTGTCAATCACACGCACGCGTGAAGAGGCCGTATCTATATTTGTTCCCGTGCTGAAAACATATTGCAGATTCGCGGCTTTATTCGCTTCATTGACATCTACAATGCCATCACCAAATTGAAAATTATAGGTAGTGTTGGGCAGCAATTCCTCTTTCCAGCTCACCACCACTGTTTTTTGGCGGATCGTGACCGATGGTGGACTTTGCAATGGAGGAGACACGACCAACTCTTGCTGCACATTGTTCAGTGTTATATATTCATCAAATTCAATGGCAAAGCTTTTTGCTCCGAATTGCAACTGCTCATTGGCAGGCATGAACTGAATCACCTTGGGAGGAGTGCGGTCTTTATCGCCGCCGGGTATGGGCTTTACTTGGGCACAGCCCGCCAATAGCAGGGCGCTCCAGAGGCCTATTTTGCAAGACTTAAAGCGCATAACATTTCGATATAAGGCGAGCTACTATCTCCAAGTGGTGTTGATCGGTTGCATCAAAATGATTGAGATATTGGCTATCGACGTCCAACACACCGATTACTTCGCTTTCATGCCATATAGGAACTACTATTTCTGACTTCGAGGCGGAGCTGCAAGCAATGTGCCCCGGAAACTCATCTACATTGGGAACAAGAATAGTAGATGCACTGGCCCATGCACTTCCGCAAACACCTTTGCCAGATGCGATGCGGGTGCATGCGATTGGGCCTTGGAATGGGCCCAATTCCAACATGTTGTTTTGAACCATGTATACCCCAATCCACCACCAGTCAAAGGTTTGACGCATGGCAGCAATTAAATTACCCACGTTGGCGACGGCTCCCACCTCGGGATCGATGAGCGCCTCGAGCTGTGGCAACAGCACTTCATAACGCAGGGTTTTGTCTGCTTCTTGGGATATAACCAGGTTTTCTGACATTGCAGCAAAGGTACAAATTCGAATCCAACAGCTTGTTTTTTGGACAATAGGTTTAAAATCTTCCCTTTGAATTGAACAATTAAGTAGGAAGAGGATGTTTGGATCTGTATAAAATACCACCCACGCGGTCTCAAATATCGAATCAAACGAGGCCGCGGCGGATGTATATTTGACAACGAAAAAATGTAAGGTCTCAATTTTAGACAACGTAAGGCATATGTCATCAACCAATTTTACTAGACGCCACATCGGCCCCACTCACCAAGACAGTCAAGAAATGCTCCGTGTGATGGGCGTTCAAAGCATTGACCAATTGATCGATCAAACGGTTCCTGCGAATATTCGCAACGACAAGTCGCTAGCCATTTCGAATGAAATGAGCGAGCATGATTATTTGAGTCACATGTGGGGCAAAGCGAAGAAGAATCGTGTCAACAAAAGTTATATCGGGATGGGTTATCATCCTACCATCGTGCCATCCGTGATTTTGCGCAATATCTTGGAGAATCCAGGATGGTATACAGCTTACACGCCGTATCAAGCGGAGATCGCGCAAGGACGATTGGAAATGCTGTTGAATTTTCAAACAATGACCAGTGATTTAACTGGTTTGCCTATAGCCAGCGCCTCCCTGTTGGATGAGGCCACGGCGGCTGTTGAAGCGATGATCATGTTCAATCACAGCTTATCCAAAGAGAAGGAGCAAGCGGGTGCATCTAAGTTTTTTGTGGATCAAGAGGTGTTCCCACAGACCATCGACGTATTGCGGGGCCGTGCCAAGCATTTGAAAATTGAAATAGTGTTGGGTGATTACAGTCAGCATGAGTTTGATGCGTCCTACTTCGGCGGATTGGTGCAATATCCCAATAACAGCGGTCAGATCAATGATTACCGATCTTTTGCAGAACGGGTGCACGCCGTTGGTGGATTTGTAGCATGCGCGGCCGATTTGATGTCTTTGACCATGATTACAGCTCCAGGAGAATGGGGTGCAGACGTGTGTTTTGGTAATTCACAGCGATTCGGCGTACCGATGGGCTACGGAGGACCGCATGCAGCATTTTTCTGCGCCAAGGAAGACTTCAAACGCAACATGCCGGGCCGAATCATTGGCGTTTCAAGGGATCGTCATGGACGCAGTGCGCTGAGAATGTCACTTCAAACCCGTGAACAGCATATTCGCC
>JAIYCK010000118.1 GCA_027488055.1 Flavobacteriales bacterium
ACTACCACTAAAATTACCCATGCACAAGAAATTGCTAATTTAAAGACTATTCTTGATCATGAAGTACAATTATTCCATAGGATACAATGCGCTTGGCGACTTCAATTTGGCCACCAAATACCACAAGGAATTGGAAGAAGACATGCGCTATTTCGATGCCAGCCAGTTTCCGCTGCAATACAGTAAAAATGGCACCAACTACGTCATTCGTTATGACAACTTCGTTCAGTCCAGATGCAAATATTTTGTGTCCTTTGGCGAGATGATGTACACAGCTTATGACTATGCCAAAAGTTTGGAATACACGCGCATGGCCATACCCATGTTGAACGAGGGATGGCTGAGTTATGTCTGTTATTATTATGGCATCCATGCCAAGGTATCGCTCAATCAGTATGACAATGAATGCATCCAATTTTGTTCGCGCCAGTTGACGGCGTATTACAACCTTTCAGCTTCCAACATCGATACGATCAAGACCCATTCGTACGACACCTATCGCATGGCCACCAACAATTTGGACATCGCATTGGAAAAAGGCCCTTTGAATGCCGCGAGCTATGCGGATTTGACATCGAGTATTCAGATTCTCAAATACTATTTGGATCCCTACAAAGAGCAAGATGCCGCTCAACGCACCCGCAACAAATTCATATTGCTTCGGTGGTATCATACCGCCGTCATGAGTGAGTATGCGCAAAAAGAGATCGTGAAGAGCGCCATCGCATTTGCCGACAGTTATGCTGATCCTGCAGCAAACGACAAAGCCGAATGGCTTCTGCGCTATGAGAAATTCACCTTGGATTGTGCGGATTATCAATGGCTATTGGATCAATATGCCCGTGTTTCGGACACTACCAACACCCTTCGATTGATGCCCTCGCTAACGAGTTGCAAAGATCAAGAAGCTAAGGCAGCGGCTCAAGCTGAACAAGATCGCAAGAAAGCCGAGCAAAAAATGCAACGAAGCCGAAACCACTCAGATCGTCTGCCCTTGGTATTTGTGGGACTCAATTTTGTCCCCTTCTTGTATACCCCGCGCGACATCGGCTTGGCCCTTAATATCGGCGGCAGTCACATGGTCACCGAAGTGTCCTACCTCAAGGTGAACAGCAAACCAGAGAACTATTTTGACTTGTCATTGAAAAATGTGAATGATGTGCCAGAGCACCGCTGGGACGGATACTTTACCCATCTCAATTTGAAGTTTCCAACAGAGGCATGGAGGAATGGTCGATCACGCGGCTATGCGGGTTTCTTGTTCGCCTATAATGAGCGCACGTTTGATCCGTTTGAAGTGACTGTTACACCTGTTTCAGGTGCATTGCCCTATGCCAAAACAGTGGCTCCTACCAGCAAGCAATACAGCGGCATGGTCAATTTTGGATACATGGCCGTGGCTGGTTTTGGGGTGGATGTCTTCATGGGCTTTGGAGCAGCTTACAATCAATTCAATGGCAATATGCCCGAATATGCGAACGACGAATTTACCTTGAGCGACGCCATGTTAGCGAATCGCCCTGAATCCTATTGGAGTTTCACCATGCGCATGGGCGTGGCCATCGGAATTGGTTTTGCCAAAGAATGATGGTCCAATAAGTAACTTACGAGTTGAACGTTTGCATATCCACCAATTTGCGGTACAAGCCATTGTTGGCCATCAACTGATCGTGGGTGCCTTCTTCTACTATCAAACCGCCATCGAGTACGATGATTTTATCCGCTCGTTGAATGGTACTCAAGCGATGCGCAATCACCAGTGAAGTGCGATTCTCCATGAGTTTGTAAATCGCTTCTTGCACCCACTTTTCGCTCTGCGTATCGAGGGCCGAAGTGGCTTCGTCCAAAATAAGAATGGGTGGATTTTTATAGATCGCGCGCGCAATGGCCAATCGCTGCTTTTGACCACCACTCAGTTTGTTACCGCCATCCCCGATGTTGTATTCAAAACCCTCTTCGATGCGCTCGATGAATTCCAAGGCATTGGCAATGCTCGCCGCATTTTTAACATCCTTGGTGTCGACATCAGAAGCTCCCAAAGTGATATTGTTTTGAATCGTATCGTTGAATAGAATACTATCCTGAGAAACAAAACCAATGCAACTGCGCACATCCTTCAATTTGTACTCACGCAAGGCTGTACCATCCATTCGGACTTCGCCACCTTGTGGATCATAAAAACGAGCGAGGAGCGTGGCTAGCGTTGACTTACCACTGCCACTGGGGCCCACCAACGCAACCGTTTGGCCTTTCTGAATGGTGAAGCTTACATTTTTGATGACCGCATCGCCGTAATATCCAAATTGTACGCGATCAAAAACGATGTCCTTCTCAAACGACTGCAAAGATTTGGCGTTGGGCGCATCGAATACCGTAATCTCGGCATCCAAAATTTCGTTGACTCTTTCGAGCGATGCAACTCCTTTGTTGATCTTGAAAATAGCATCACTGAAGGCACGCGCAGGTTGAATGATTTGGGAAAAAATGACCAAATAACCAATGAGCAACTCCCCTCCCATTTCGCCCGACAATACAATTTGACCGCCTACATACAGCAGAATGGAAATCACGATCAATGAGATGAATTCACTCATGGGTGAGCTCAAATATTCGCGGCGATACAGTCGATGCATCAACTTGAAATACGAATCGTTCATGCGATCGAACTTCTGCTGAACCTGCTCTTCGGCGTTGAATACTTTGATGATGCGGTTGCCCGTGATCGTTTCCTCGATGATGGAAATCAAGTCGCCCAAACTCCCCTTTCCGCGTTTGGCAGCGTTTTTAAGACCCTTG
>JAIYCK010000234.1 GCA_027488055.1 Flavobacteriales bacterium
AACGAACCATTTGTGATCGAGGTCAATACAACTCCCGGATTCAGCGAGGCGAGCATTATTCCTCAGCAAGCGGCCGCCATTGGAATCAACAAAACACAATTGATTTCGGCGGTGATTGATAGTTGTTTTTAACCCTCGTGCGAGCCATCTATTTCTAAGCACGCCAAATACCCGCCTTCCAAGCTATATAGATTATCGAGCTGAAATTTCATCTCCAGTGAATGAATCACTGCAGCGGAACGGCGCCCGGAGCGGCAATGGATGACGACTGGACAATCTTTGCGCAATTCGTTCACGCGATCGATGATGTCGCCCATCGGAATTTTTACTCCGTTGAGTTCACCTTCGAAGATCTCGTGCTCTTCGCGAATATCAATGAGTTGAAAATCTTTGCCGGATGATTGCCATTGCCGGAATTCGGTTGCGTTGATACTTTTCATAATGTCACCTGATCATTTCAGGCGCCCAAAAGTACTATTTTCAACTTTGATTATGCTTTGAATTCTTCCTGAATATTGGAAGGTAAAAAATCAAAGAAAGTATCTCCACGCAATCCCGTGCGGAGGCATTCCAATGGGATCACCTCATTTTCGGCGATATTGCCCAAATTCACATTGTGTCCAAACAACTTGATGAAGTACACTTGCTGTGGCTTCTTCGGTGCTTCCCACAAAATATCTTCCGGATTCACTTTTTGAATGATCTTGTTGATGAGCATCACGTGGGCTTGGCCATTGGGACGATAAATACCTACTGTTCCACTTTCGCGCGCCTCTGCAATCACTTTCCAACTCCCTGCTTGCAATTCAGTCACCATCATTTTGATCCATTTGGCAGGAGAAATCAAGATGCCTTCTTCTTTGGAGCCTACCTCGCTGAGCACCTTGTAGTTTTTGGCAAACTCATGAATGATCTCGCACTTCCGATCGTGTGGCAACACCATACTGCCATCCGAAATCTCAACGGTATCCAAACCGATGGAATCAATATAGCGTTTGTATTCATCGATTTGATTGCGCACCGCAAAAGCCTCAAACAGGGTTCCGCCCACGTACACTCGAAATTTAGCTTCTTGGTACAGCTTCACTTTCTCTTTCAACTGAGGAGAGAACATGCTTGTGCCAAAGCCCAATTTCAATATATCAACATAGGGATGCGAACTGGCGATCAAATCTTCCGCTTGGCGCAGACTGAGTCCTTTGTCCATGACCATAGTGAGGCCGTGGTTTCTTCCTTTGACTGTGCGTTCGGGTATATGATTGAGTGTGGCATTCATGGATTCAAAAATCTAGGGTGAATAGGGTAAAAAAAGGACTAAGTGTACATAATACAATTAGTCCGGACATGTTGCAAATATGGTGTTTTTTTTATGCCAATGAAAGTATTTTCAGAAGAACTTGTTTCTTGTAAGTTCAATGAAAAGCGGGTATTCTCTAATTTCGGGAAAATACTCAATGAAATCTTCCAATCCGTCTGGGTGCTCAATGACCAATCGCACAAGGAGTTCTTCTGCCTCGCTGGTCAATGCGGATATGTAGAGATAAGCAAGCAGTCGATACTTTAATTCTACGCATTGCGGAAAGGCATGATTGGCTTGGCGTGTCATGGCAAGGGCACCACGCACATCATCTCGCAGGTAATGCAGATCGGCATATTCCATCCAAACATCTTCATTGTCTCGGTGCTTCGCCATCAATGGTTGCAACACATTTTCAGCATCTTCCCAGCGTTCTTGTTTCTTCAACATTTCCACTAAAAAGATGGGATAGTCTGCACTTTCTTCGTCGAGTGCAATGGCTTTCTCCACGTGTTGCATCGCTTCGAGGATATTGTCTTGCATATCGAGAATGATACCTACACCAAGGTAGGCGTCTGCAAAATGTTCATCCATTTGGATGCTTTTGCGATAATAGAACAAGGCCTTGTCGAGTTGATTCAATTTCTCGAAACACTCACCGATGTGGCAGTAAACGGCCGCCTGTGGCTGCTCGAAAGTATAGGTTTCTTCAAATGTTTGGATCGCATCTTGGAAGCGCTCCATTTTGAAAAGGGTTTGAGCCTTGTTGAAGTAGGCCGGCGTAAAATCATCTTGGATGGCAATACAAAAATCATATGCCTCCAATGCCTCTTCGTATTGTTCTAGTTTTTGGCTGGCATTGCCTAAGTTATACCAGGCTGGAAAACTATAGGGATGCTTCTCCAAAAATTGATGGTAGTACTCAATGCATTCAGCTGAACGCTCGGCCATATCAAAGCAATAGGCTATTTCATATAAGAACGTTTCATTGGTCGGGTATTGATCGATGGCTTGGCGCAAAATCTCGATGGCCTTGTCAAAACGTTCAAGGTTTTCATACTCCAATGCGATTTCAAGAATTATTTCGGCTTGATACTCAGAGCCACCTAGTTCAAGCGCTTTGCGCAATACCGCAATGGCCTTGAGGTGCTCATGCAGTTGACTGTAAATGGAGGCCATGGTAAGAAGCGCTTCCTCGTTGTGCCCTTCCAGTCGCTCCAACGTTTTCAAAATACCCAAGGCCTTGGATAGGTGCCCCATTCCAGCCAAAAGTTGTGATTCACGAAGCATCAGTGTGGTATTGTCGCGGAAAAGCGAATAGCCATAGGTGATGACTTCCAGAGCGTGTTTGAATTTATTGTGGAGGCAATAGTAGTCGATGAGATCCTCAAATTGGTCAATGTCGAAAAAGTAAGCGTTCCCCTTTGCCAACATCTCTTCGTACCGCTTTACGAGCTCATCGTCGTAATTTTTTTCGAAATCTTCATTCATAGGCAAGGAAGCAAGGATTCAGATTGCTTCTTCCAAATATATTTTTAATTTGATCTATCCAATAGAGCAAGGATTATCGTCTTTTACACAAAAGCCACTCCAATAATTTTTAACTGACAAATATTCAGTTTATTATGTGCTAGAATGGTGTTGAAAAACAATAATGGCTATTTCAGGCTATAGTTGGGCGCTTCGCGGGTGATGAATACATCATGCGGATGGCTTTCTTTCATTCCGGCGTTGGTAATGCGCACGAAATGCGCCTTCTGTAATTCCTGAATGCTATGCGCACCGCAATAGCCCATACCTGCCCGAAGACCACCAATGATTTGATACATGACTTCTTGTATAGAACCTTTGAAGGGCACGCGGCCACTGATGCCTTCTGGAACAAGTTTTTTAATATCGTCCTCAGCGTCTTGGAAATATCTGTCTTTGCTTCCGTGTTGCATGGCTTCCACGCTGCCCATGCCTCGGTATGATTTGAACTTTCGGCCCTCGTATATGATTGTTTCTCCTGGACTTTCTTCGGTGCCAGCGAGCATGCTACCCACCATCACTGTAAATCCGCCACCTGCCAAAGCTTTTACAATATCACCAGTGAATCGGATGCCACCGTCAGCGATGATGCCAATGGACTTGTCGTGGATACCCTCTGCGACTTGCATGATGGCCGTCAGTTGAGGTACGCCAACTCCCGCAATGATGCGCGTGGTGCAAATGCTTCCTGGTCCGATACCTACCTTCACAGCATCTGCGCCGGCCGCTACGAGGTCATTTGCTGCTGCTGCAGTGGCGATGTTGCCAACAACCACGTCGAGCGTTTCGCCGTAAACGGATTTTACTTTTTTGAGCATTTCCAATACGCCGCGCGAATGTCCATGGGCTGTGTCGATAACGATAGCGTCTGCTCCAGCTTTCACAACGGCATCAACTCTTTCGAGGGTATCGTGTGTCACACCGATAGCTGCCGCCACGCGCAAACGCCCAAATTTATCTTTGCACGAATTGGGATATTTAGTCAATTTGATGATGTCTTGATAGGTCATCAAACCCACTAATTTTCCGTCAGCATCCACCACAGGAAGCTTTTCGATTTTGTGTTTTTTCAGAATGGCTTCTGCGGCCACCATGTCTGCAGGTTGATCCGTCGTGATGAGATTCTGCGAGGTCATGACCTCCGCGATGGGACGCTCATTGTTTTTCTCAAATCGCAAGTCGCGGTTCGTCACAATGCCCTTGAGGATGCCATTTTCGTCGATGATGGGGATACCGCCAATTCTATTTTCGGCCATGAGCTTCAACGCGTCACCCACTAGCGCATTCAAGGGAAGTGTCACAGGGTCTTGGATCATGCCGCTTTCGCTCCGCTTCACTTTGCGCACTTCTGCTGCTTGTTGCGCAATGGTCATGTTTTTGTGGATCACTCCGATGCCTCCTTGTCGAGCCATGGCTATGGCCATCTCGCTTTCAGTCACCGTATCCATTGCTGCGCTCACCACTGGTGTATTGAGCAGAATGTTTCGCGAAAATCGAGATTGAATATTTACTTCTCTTGGAAGAACTTCGGAATAGGCGGGTACTAATAATACGTCGTCGTAGGTGAGGCCTTCGCCTATGATTTGAGCCATAGAATTGAACTTATGTCGTTAATAAATTCGTGCAAATATACGATGAAGTCGCCTAACCTGCGGTCAATTCGCAGGTTATGAAACCATAAAAAAATAAAAAGGCCACCCAATGGATGGCCTTTTATTTTTTTTTTTGGCGATTATGCCATAGCTACTTCAGCGTCTTTCGCATCTTGCTTGGATTTTGCAAGTTTGCGCATATCTACTACGATTGGTGTCGCGATAAAGAGGGTAGAATATACCCCTGAGATCACACCCACAATCATTGCAAAGCAGAATCCGCGGATATCATCGCTACCGAAGATGAACATGATTACCAATGTCAACAATACGGTGAATGAAGTATTGATCGAACGACCAAAAGTGCTATTCAATGCATCGTTGATGGTGGTCTCGATAGGCGTGTTTTTGCGCACTTTCAAGTACTCACGAATACGGTCAAAGATTACCACGGTGTCATTGATGGAGTAACCAATAACTGTGAGGATGGCCCCCACAAAGTTTTGGTTCACCTCAAGGGACATAGGTACGATACCATACAACAAACTGAAGGCAGCCATTACAACCAAGGCATCGTGCAACAATGCAACGGATGCACCCAAGGCAAAGTCCCACTTTTGGAATCGGATGAAGATATAGATACCTACGCAGATGAGTGCGATGATACCAGAGAGCGTAGCTTCTTTGCGGAAGTCATCGGTCATGGTTGGATCCACTTTGAAGTTATCTTCAATGGTGAAAGCGTCTTTGCCAGATGCTTTTTCAAAAGCTTCCGCAAGTTTCGCATTGATCTCAGCTTCTACGTTGGCACCTTCTGTACCAATCAAATAGTCCGTGGTGATTTTGTACGCGCTCGCGTCGTTGTTGATCTTCTGCACATTGTTAGTGGCTGCATTGCCATTCATCACCAATGTTTCTCTGAGTACATTGCGCAATGCATCTTCATCGATAGGTTGGTTGAAGGTGACACGCACAGAGGTTCCTCCGATAAAATCCACACCGTAGTCAAACGCTGACTTACGTGCAAACATCGATACAAAACCAGCTCCGATGATTAAGATGGACAACGCGTAGAACATTTTACGTTTGCCTACAAAATCATAATTCACTTTGGTAAACCAGTCTTTTGTGATGCTGCTGTAGAAAGTGATCGGTTTCTTGTTTTCTAGACGACGGTACAAGATCAAACGAGAGATCAAAAGAGCCGTGAATAGAGTGGTGAAAATACCAATGATCAAGGTCGTCGCAAAACCGCGGATTGGACCGCTACCGAATGCAAACAAAATCAAACCAGTGATGAAGGTCGTCGCGTTGCCATCGATGATCGCACCCAAGGCTTTCACAAAACCGTCTTTCATCGCGGCAGAGATGCCTTTGCCTAGACGAAGTTCTTCTTTCACACGCTCGTAGATCAATACGTTCGCATCGACTGCCATACCCATGGTCAATACGATACCCGCGATACCAGGCAATGTGAGTGCGCCATTGAATGATACCAATGCACCGATCAAGAAGAACAAGTTCGCTACAAGCGCTATGTTGGCAGCAAAACCAGCCCAAGCGTAGTAGAATATCATGAACAACAAGATAGCCACAAATGCAGCAATGAAGCTGAATATACCTGATTGGATATTGGCCTTACCCAACGTTGGACCTACAATTTGTTCGTTGATGATACGTGAAGGAGCTGGAAGTGAACCTGCTTTCAATAGCGAAGTCAACTCTTGAGCTTCTTTCATGCTCGCTTGACTATCTGCACCACCGAAGGTAATCTGAGAGCTACCATTTGGGATTTCTCCGTTTACATTTGGAGCTGTAATCACTTTGTCATCCATCACGATGGCAATGGGTCGATTGCTGTCTGCCGCGTTTTTGCGGGTCATTTCGCGCCAAATCGCAGCACCTTCGCTGTTCATTGTCATGCTAGCGATTACCTCACCAGTGAAGTTGTCATAGTCTGGACGAGCATCTACGATAGAACGACCATCCAATTCAGCTTTGCCTCGCATGCTCTTGTCTTTGATGGCGTACAACACTGCGATATTATCTTGTGGAGTAGAAGACCACAACAAGCGCAAGTCTTGTGGGAGCACATTACGTGCTTCTGACATGTTCAAATACTTGTTGATCTCAGCAGTATCGCTCACAGCAGCATAACCTGCTACAGCTGACTTACTTTGGAAATTCAATTGAAGCTTGCGCAAAGGGTATTTGCGTGCTTTTTCGCCTTCGGTCAAAAGACTGTCTGGCTTCACATTGGGATCTTTGTAGATATTGATGATGGAATCTTTTTGCACTTGTGTCAAACCAGGTGCCTTAAGCATTTCGCCCATGATCGAGTCTTTTTGAGCGCGAAGTGGATCCTGTGAATACAATTCAGGTGCTGTAGTTTTTCCAATGGAGCCATATACTTCCATCAATTTGCCCAAGAATTCATCCGTACGATACGTATCCCAGAATTCAAGATTAGCGGTAGCCTTTAAACGATTGCGAAAATCCTCGATGTTTTTAACACCTGGAATTTCTACAACGATGCGACCTGAGAAGCTTTGTTTTTGAACGGTGGCTTGAGAAACTCCTGTTCCGTCGATACGCTTCTGAACGATTTTTTCGGTATTATTGATTGCATCTTCTGCTTCTTTGCGCAAGATGTCCAATACATCGTCATCGCTGGAATTCGGAGCAAACTTGCCCTTGTTGTCCATATTGTCAAAGATTCTCCAAAGCGCCAACCCTTTTTGGTTATTGGCTTTCCAAGCGCTTTCGAACAAGGCCATGAAATCGTCGGATGAATTTTTACGAGCTTCTTTGGCATCTGAAATGGCTTTTAGGAACACCGGCTCCTGGCTATTGTCGCTCAGCGCAATTAAAAGATCGGGAATGGATACCTCAAGGGTTACGCTCATACCGCCTTGCAAGTCAAGACCTAGGTTGAGCTCTTTGTTCTTCAACGTGTTATAGGATGTACCAAAAATTGGGTATGCGTCTGCGTTGGAGCTGTCTTTGAGCGCTTTGTTGTAGAGCGCTGTTAGGGTTCCATCGTAGTCGTTACCATTGTAGTTGGCACGAGCAAGCGAGTCTTTAGCCAATTCCATGATATGGGATTCATAGCGTCTGGCGAAAAAGCTGAATGACAGTGAGTAAGCTACTGCCAAAGTGAGGAGGATTACGAAAATCCAAAGAATAGATTTATTCTGCATGAACAAAAAGAAAAAATGAGTTCTATCTTTTACAAAGTCGGCAAATATAAGCGACTCGAACGAAATTTGGTTCTGTGGTTATTTATTTACAAATCAATCCATTCAAAGCCTGATGGAAGGCGAGGGTTTCATACGGCTAAATGGCTTGATTTTGTTGCACTATATAAGTGAAAAGCATCGCTAACAGGCGATGCTTCTACAATATATCTTCAAGACAAGTGGACTTGTTGCAGTTCACATTAGCCAATGAGGCCGTCAGCCTTCGCACGCTTCATAGCAGCGGACAAACCAATCTTGTTGATAATGCGCATCGCTTTCGCAGTCACACGCATTTCGACCCAACGCTCTTCCTCTGCAAGCCAAAAACGCTTGTATTGCAAATTGGGGTAGAATTTACGTCTAGTTTTGATGTTCGAGTGAGAAACGCGATTACCACTGATGGTGCTTTTCCCTGTAATTTCACAAACGCGTGCCATTGTCTTTTGATTTTTTGTAAACGTTACCGAATTTTTTTCGGGGGTGCAAAGAAACGACAATTTTTTGATCTAACAAGCATCCGTTCGCAAAATTTCTTTACGAAGGTAATTTAAAGCGAAAAGGGATGCCACTTGAATGGTGCGTTCGCGGCTTCGTCCAAGGATCTCGCGGCTGCTGAATATGCCGCAAGGTCCTGATAATGCGATACATACAGTGCCAACAGGGAGCTCGGGAGTGCCGCCGTCTGGACCAGCTAAACCTGTGATTCCCAGACCGAAGGTCGTTCCGAATTTGTTACGAATGCATTGGGCCATTTCGATGGCTACTTGTGTACTGACTACATTGTGCTCTTCGATGGTCGTGGGAGAGACACCCAAAATATCCGTTTTGATCTCGTTGGTGTAGGTGACAATGCCGCCTTTAAAATATGCACTGCTCCCTGGAACTCCAGTGATCAAATGACTGATGTTGCCTCCGGTGCAGCTTTCTGCCACGGACAAGGTAAATCCACGTGATTTTAGTAATGCTCCAACCACTTCCGCGATTTGGTCATTTTCATAACCGTAAATGATATCACCGAGCAAGGTATGGAGTTCTTTTTCTTTGGTATGGATCAAATCACGCGCCTGATCGACTTGGGCTTCTCCATAATGGGACATCCTTAGCTTGACACTGCCGGGTGATGGCAAATAGGCTAGTTTGATTTGGTTCTCTGCCAATGAGGCTTCCCAATCTTTAATTGTTTCAGCCAAAAAGGACTCGCCGACCCCAATGGTAAGAATGGTGCGATGCACGATTTGCGGTATCGTAAATACAGACAATAATGAGGGGATGACTTCCTCTGACATCATCGCGTGCATTTCGTAGGGAACTCCGGGCATGCTGACAAGGATGTGACCGTCTTGCTCAAACCACATTCCACATGCAGTTCCCTTATAATTATGTATTATGCGGCAGTTATGTGGCAGAGCAGCTTGCAAACGATTGGTCTCCAACATGGGCAAGTTGCGCATCGCCATAAATTTTTCAATTCGATCCAATGCGTCTGAATTGATCTCCAATTTGGATTGAAAAATTTCACACAAAGTATGTTTGGTGATGTCGTC